>NZ_JBBNAH010000470.1:0-7946 GCF_037994325.1 Pseudomonas sp. | reverse complement strand
GCTTTGACCAACGTGCGTCGCAGCTCGCATCCCCCTCTGATTTGAATAAGGAGCCGAGGCATGACCGGTCAAGCCTGGTTGTTATTGTTGGAAGGCGCCTGGACCACCTTGTGGCTCTGCGGTATCGCCATTGCCCTGGGTGTTGTTTTGGGCCTGGGCGTCGCCCTGCTGCGTATGGCCAAGATCCCGTTTGTGGAACAACTGTTGGTGCTCTACGTCAGCCTGGCGCGCGCCACGCCGCTGGTGACCTTTGTACTGTTCCTGTTTCTGTCGGCGCCGATGTTTGGCATCAACATGAACCGCAATACCGCCGCCATCGTTGCCATGACGCTAAACACGGCAGCCTTTAATGCCGAGGTCTGGCGAGCGGCGTTTATGAGCTTTTCCCGCGACCAGAAGGAAGCCGCGCTGGCCTGCGGCATGACCGGTGCGGTGTTCTTCCGCCGCATTATGTTGCCGCAGATGATCACCAGCAGCCTGCCTGGCCTGGTCAACGAGATGTCGTTTTTGATCAAGGGCAGCCCGGCCATTGCCGTGATCGGCATCGTCGACCTGACGCGCGTCACCAACCGTATTTCTGCGGTTACTTACGAACCTTTGCCGCCGATTCTGTGCGCCGCGTTGCTGTACATGCTGATCAT
The DNA here is from genome assembly GCF_037994325.1 of Pseudomonas sp. Taxonomy (GTDB): domain Bacteria; phylum Pseudomonadota; class Gammaproteobacteria; order Pseudomonadales; family Pseudomonadaceae; genus Aquipseudomonas. The sequence continues at coordinate 7,305 of NZ_JBBNAH010000470.1, read as the reverse complement.
CAGCGTGCTGCTCAAGCTGCAAGCGATGGCGGAAAAGAAAGCCAACCGACTGGCCATGTAAGGGGCGCACAAGATGACTGAATGGACGATTTTATGGGAAGCCCGCGAGACCTTTGTCAACGGCCTGATCGGCACCTTGGTGCTATTTGTGTTGTCGACCTTGTGCGCCTTTGTGCTGGGTTGCCTGGCGGTGTATCGGCTGGAGGAAGGTGACCGCCTCTCCTGGACGATTCGGGCGTTGATGAACCTGATGCGCACCCTGCCCTTTCTGATTTTGGCTTACCTGCTGTACTACGGCCTGCCGCAAATCGGCCTGCGGATGGACGCCTGGACCGCCGGGTTTATCAGCCTGATCATTTACCACGCCGCCTACTTTGCCGAGATCTTGCGCGGCGCGCGCCTGGTGATGCCCGAGGGTTATGTGGAGGCGGCGAAGGCCCATGGCTTTACCCCAGGGCGCTTGTTCTGGCGGATTATCCTGCCGCAGCTGGTGATCAAAACCCGACCACTGCTGGGCAACCAACTGATCATTGCCCTGAAAGACACTGCGTTCCTGACCATCATCACCGTGCAGGAACTCACCGCCGCCGCCAACTCGGCGCAGTCCACCTACTTCATTCCCACCCAAGCCTTTGTGCTGGTCATCGGCTTGTATTGGCTGATCAGTATCGGCCTGGAACTGGCACTCAAATGGGCCGGCCGCTTTGGCGCCAAACGAGGTTTTGATTATGTCTAACGCCGTGGAAAACGCTGCCGTACCGGCGGTAAGCATCAAGCGCATGTCGAAAAGTTTTGGTGATATCGAGGTGTTGCGCGATATCGACCTGGAAGTAAAAAAAGGCGAAGTGGTCAGCGTGCTGGGCTCTTCAGGCTCGGGCAAGTCGACCATGCTGCGCTGCATCAACTGGCTGGAAGTACCCGACCGCGGCAGCATTCATATCGCCGGCCAGCGCATCGGCGTTAACGAAGAAGCCGGGCGCAAAATGACTAACAAAGAACTGGCCACCCTGCGCGCCAAAACCGGCATGGTGTTCCAGGGCTTTAACCTGTGGCCGCACCTGACGGTGATCCAGAACGTGATGGAAGCGCCTATCTATGTGAAGGGCATGGCGAAGGACCAGGCCCGCGCTATCGCCGAACAACTGCTGGAAAAAGTCGGCTTGGCCGAGCGCAAAGACGCCTATCCCTTTACCCTGTCGGGCGGGCAAAAACAGCGTGTAGCCATAGCCCGCGCGCTGGCCATGAGCCCGGAAGTGATATTGTTCGACGAACCCACCTCAGCGCTGGACCCCGAGCGGGTTGGCGAGGTGCTGACGGTTATGAAGAACCTGTCCAGCGAGGGCTACACCATGATTGTGGTGACCCACGAAATGGAATTTGCCCGCGCAGTGTCCGACCAGGTGGTGTTTCTTGACCGCGGCCTGATCATCGAAAAATCAGCGCCGGAAAAATTCTTCAGCAACCCGGACACCGACCGGGTGCGCAAATTTCTCGAGCTGTCCCACTGACAGCTCCTCAGTCGCCGTGAAGACGAGGTAAGCAATGAGCAAGGTGGTATTTATCACAGGAGCAACATCGGGTTTTGGCCGGGCCACTGCGCGGCGTTTCGCCGAAGCGGGCTGGTCCCTGGTGCTGAGCGGGCGTCGTGAAGAACGCTTGGTAGAACTGCAAAAAGAACTGGCCGCCAAGGTGCCCGTGCATATCGCCACCCTGGATGTGCGCGATTCAGTCGCCGTGCAAAAAATGGTCGATGACCTGCCCGAAGGCTTTCGCCAGATCCGCAGCCTGATCAACAACGCGGGTTTGGCCCTGGCCCCGGAGCCGGCACAAAAGGTGGCTCTGGAAGATTGGCACACCATGATCGACACCAATATCACCGGCCTGGTTAACGTTACCCACGCGGTGCTGCCCAAGCTGCTGGAAACCGGTGCCGGCGCGAGCATCGTTAACATTGGCTCGGTGGCCGGTGAATGGCCGTACCCGGGTGGCCACGTGTATGGCGCCAGCAAGGCGTTTGTTAAGCAGTTCAGCTTTAACCTGCGCTGCGACCTGATTGCCACCGGCGTTCGGGTAACCGATATCGCCCCCGGCATGGCCGAAACCGAATTCACCTTGGTGCGCACTAAAGGTAACCAGGCAGCTTCCGATGCTATGTATGGCACCACCACGCCGCTAAGCGCCGAAGATATCGCCGAGCAGATTTACTACGTGGCGAGCCTGCCGGATCACATCAATATCAACCGCCTGGAAATTATGCCGAGTCGCCAAGCGTGGTCGGCGTTTGCGGTCGATCGCGACAAGTGATCTAGACGCCAGGCACTGGATGGGTAGCGTCGCAAGCGCTACCCATCTCAATTAGCGACACGGCTAAAACCCCACAAAAGCCCCGGATATCGGTATTTGCCAGAGTGCGTCACGCGCACCCTACGAAAAGCCCACCAGCATCAGGTAAACTGCGCCATCTTTTATACCTATAACGATTGCCTGATGCCCACGACGTTTCACGAGATCCCCCGCGAACGCCCCGCTACGCCTCTGCTCGACCGTGCAGAGACGCCTGTTGGTCTGCGTCGCCTGGGCGAGGCCGAGCTGGAAATCCTCGCCGATGAGTTGCGCCAGGAACTGCTTTATACCGTCGGCAAGACCGGCGGCCACTTTGGCGCAGGCCTGGGTGTTATTGAGCTGACCATCGCGCTGCATTACGTCTTTGATACCCCGGATGACCGTCTGGTGTGGGATGTCGGCCACCAAGCCTACCCGCACAAGATCCTCACCGGCCGCCGTGAGCGTATGCATACGCTACGGCAGAAAGACGGTATTGCCGCCTTCCCGCGCCGCAGCGAAAGTGAGTACGACACCTTTGGCGTCGGCCATTCCAGCACCTCCATCAGCGCCGCGCTGGGCATGGCGATTGCCGCTCAGCTGCAAGGCAGCAAGCGCAAGTCGGTGGCGGTAATTGGTGATGGCGCACTCACTGCCGGCATGGCGTTCGAGGCGTTGAACCACGCCTCCGACGTAAAGGCCAATATGCTGGTGGTGCTGAACGACAACGATATGTCGATTTCGAAAAACGTCGGCGGCCTGTCCAATCACCTGGCCAAGATTCTTTCCAGCCGCACCTACGCCAACATGCGCGAGGGCAGCAAAAAAGTGCTGTCGCGCCTGCCCGGTGCCTGGGAAATCGCCCGTAAAACCGAAGAGCACGCCAAAGGCATGCTGGTGTCCGGCACCTTGTTTGAAGAGTTGGGCTGGAACTATATCGGCCCCATCGATGGCCACGACCTGCCGACCTTGATCACCACCCTGCGCAATATGCGAGAGCTGGAAGGCCCGCAGTTTCTGCATGTGATCACCAAAAAAGGCAAAGGCTTCGCCCCGGCCGAGCTGGACCCGATCGGCTACCACGCCATCACCAAGCTGGAGCCGATCAACGCACCCGTCGCGCCAAAACCGGCTAGCGGGCCGAAGTACTCGGCGGTGTTTGGCCAATGGTTGTGCGATATGGCCGAAGCCGATGCGCGCCTCACCGGCATTACCCCGGCGATGAAAGAAGGCTCCGACCTGGTGGCCTTTAGCGAGCGCTTCCCCAAGCGTTATTTCGACGTGGCGATTGCCGAGCAACACGCCGTCACCCTCGCTGCCGGTATGGCCTGCGAAGGCGCCAAGCCGGTGGTGGCGATTTATTCCACGTTCTTGCAACGCGGCTACGACCAACTGATTCACGACGTGGCGGTGCAGCACCTAGATGTGCTGTTTGCTATCGACCGTGCCGGTTTGGTCGGCGAAGACGGCCCAACACATGCGGGCAGCTTCGATTTGTCCTACCTGCGCTGTATCCCCGGCATCGTCGTAATGACGCCGAGCGATGAAAACGAACTGCGCCGTATGCTGACCACCGGCTACCTGTTCAATGGCCCAGCGGCCGTGCGTTACCCACGGGGCTCTGGCCCGAATGCTGAAATCGACCCGGCCCTGGTGCCGCTGGAAATTGGCAAAGGCGTGGTGCGGCGCAAAGGCCAGGGTGTAGCCATGCTGGTATTCGGCGTGCAACTGACCGAAGCCCTGCAGGTGGCTGAAACGTTGGATGCCACGGTGGTGGATATGCGCTTCGTCAAACCCCTGGACGAAGCCTTGGTGCTGCAAATGGCTGCCGAGCATCAGTTGCTGGTGACCATCGAAGAAAACTCGATCATGGGCGGCGCTGGCGCGGCGGTGAGCGAGTTCCTGGCGCGGGAAAATATCTTCAAGTCGGTGCTGCATTTGGGCTTGCCAGACGTGTACGTCGAGCACGCCAAACCGGCGACCATGCTGGCTGAATGCGGCTTGGATACTGCCGGTATCGAAGCGGCCATCAGCGCGCGGCTGGCGATGCTCAGCCAGTAACACCTTAAGCCGCACTATCGCTTGGTGCGCATAGCACACCCTACAAAAGCAGCTGAATACGTAGGGGGTGCTGTGCGCACCAGGACGTTCCGTGATCGCCCCAGTGCGCACGGCGCCCCCAACTAGATAACGCGCGAAAAGCGCTGGCTGTTCTGCTCACTCAAGTAGCGGTCGAACAGCATGCACACCGAACGCACCAGCAGCCGGCCTGCCGGCAACACCTCAATATGCTTGTCGCTCAAGCTGATCAGCCCATCCCGGGCAAACTGCTGTAACTGCGGCCAGATCTCAGAAAAGTAGCCACGAAATTCAATATTGAACGTGCTTTCAATCAGGCTGAAATCCAGTTTGAAGGCGCAGATCAGTTGCTGAATAACCGCGCGACGAATGCGGTCATCTTCGTTGCACAGCAGGCCGCGTTCCACCGCCGAATGGCCGGCGTCGATGGCGGCGGTGTAGCGCCCCAGGTCGCTGCTGTTCTGGCAATACAGATCGCCCAACTGGCTGATAGCCGATACCCCCAAGCCCACCAGGTCGCAATGCCCGTGGGTGGTGTAGCCCTGAAAGTTGCGCCGCAGCATGCCGTCTTCCTGGGCCACGGCCAGCTCATCGTCGGGCAAGGCGAAGTGGTCCATGCCGATATACACGTAACCCGCTGCGGTCAGTTGTTCGATGCTGCGTTGCAACATTTCCAGCTTGGCGGCCGGGCTTGGCAGGTCGTCGGCACTGATACGGCGCTGCGGCAAAAAGCGCTCAGGCAGGTGGGCGTAGTTAAACAGCGACAGGCGATCCGGCTGCAGCTCAATAACTTTCTCCACCGTGGTGGCGAAACGTTCGGGCGTTTGCTTGGGCAGGCCGTAGATCAGGTCGATATTCACTGAGCGAAATTGCAGGGTCCAGGCGGCTTCGACAATCGCGCGCGTCTGCTCAAAGCTTTGCAGGCGATTGACCGCTTGTTGCACCTGCGGGTCGAGGTCTTGCACGCCCAGGCTGACCCGGTTAAAGCCCAACTCACGCAGCAGGCCCATGGTCGACCAATCGGCTTCGCGCGGGTCGATCTCGATGCCGTAGTCGCCGCTATCGCCCTCCAGCAAGGTGAAATTTTCCCGCAGGTGGCGCATCAATTCGCGCAGTTCGGTATGGCCAAGAAAGGTCGGTGTGCCACCACCAAAATGCAGCTGCTCGACCACCTGGCGACGGTCGAGTTGGCTGGCGATACGACTGATTTCTTCGTGCAGGCGTTGCAGGTACGGCACGGCGCGGCCACGGTCTTTGGTGATGACCTTGTTGCAACCGCAGTAGTAACAAATATTGGCGCAGAACGGCACGTGCACATACACCGAGAGCGGTCGCAGCGCCTTGCGGCTTTCTGCCAGCGCTTGCACCAAGGCGTTGCCGGCAACCTGATCACTAAATTGCAGGGCAGTCGGGTACGAGGTGTAGCGCGGACCGGGACGATCGTAACGGCGAATCAGGTCAGCATCCCAGTGAATGGCATCGAGCATGGCGGCGGTCCGAGAAGAGCGTGGGCGGCCAGTCTAGAAAGCTGCGACAAAGCGGATCTTGACTTGACGCAAGCCGAAGGAAATTCCTTACGCAACGCTGCAACATAGCGCGCACCAAAACCGCGCAGCTGCTCGGCGAAAAAGCCGACTAGAATCAGCTGGGAACCGTGCGTACTCACTGAAAAAGCGACATCCACCTGGCAAAACGCGTCATCGCGCCAGCAATCTGCCATCAACGTCGATGAGCGGTCCTATTTTTGCAATATGCGCTGTTCACGCTAGGCAAAGCACTGCCATTTGCGAGCACGAATATGCAGCTGAAAAGTCACCAAATGGCCCTGAGCGGCCGCGAGAAACACTGGTTGCCCTGGCTGGGCACCCACAATAAGTGGGCTCTGCGCTGGGCCAGCCTGATCAACCGCAGCCAAGCCGCACGCCTGGAAAAAACCTTCAGTGGCATGGCCCAGACGCGGGCGAATTTGCTCCAAGGCTGGACCGCGCAATATTGGCAACAATTGCAGCAGGTCGCCGCCACCCTCACCGAACAATGGCCGCGCCTGGATGCCCAGCAACTGCACAGCATTGCCGAGCCGATGCGTGAGGTGTCGGAGCTGTTTGTGGTCGACCTGCAAGGCAGCATTCTGGGCTCCAGCCATGCCGCGCGAGTTGGCCAGCGCCATGACCCCAAAGCCCTCGCGGCCGGGCTGCAAGCGCCCTTTCTGCAAGGCCCCTATCGCGACGAAGTTACCCAAGCGCTGGGTGCCACCACCTCACGTTTTCATGACGCCGTCACGCTGATGTTTCACCAGCCACTGCAGGTTGCCGGCAAGACCGTGGGCTGCCTGTGCGCGCGTATTCCCAACGATGTTATGAGCGACTTGATCCAACGCGAAGCCGGCCATGTGTACCGCGACTCCGGCGACAACTACCTGTTTATGATCAAGTCGGTGTACGACCCCAGCATCGCCCCCGGTACTGCTTTGTCGCGCTCGCGCTTTGAAGACAACACCTTTACCGCCGGCGAAAACCTCAAGGATGGCGTGCACACCCCCTTTGGCACCGTGCGTGTGCGCCAACACACCGAATTCGAACTGCGCTTTACCGACCCGGCGAGCAAAGAACTGCACCCCGGCGTGCGCGAGACCATCCGCAGCGGCAGCAATATGTTTGTGCTCTACCCCGGCTATCCGGATTACCGCCGCGTGCCCGTGGTCGGCGCCGGCCTGACCCTTAACCTGCCTGGCTCGCCGGACACTTGGGGGATGATGTGCGAGGGCGACCTGGAAGAGGTTTATCGCCCGCGCAGCCTGAGTTACACCCTGCTCAAGGCGCTGCTGCTGAATATTGGCGGCGCGGCGGCCTTGATGGTCGGCGCCCACCAGGTGTTCGATTGGAATGGCGAGCAACTGCCGTGGAC
>NZ_JBBNAH010000469.1:0-11151 GCF_037994325.1 Pseudomonas sp. | reverse complement strand
GGCAACCCGCGTTGGTGGCCGCGGCCGCTATTACCCCTGGAACCGATCCGACGGTGCAGGCCGATGGTAGGTTGCCATCGGTATTGATCTTTGTCCGCGTGCTGGATGGCGCTGCTCTTGAGACGTTGGGCAAGGAGTACGGGGTAGAGGGGCTGCGCACTGCTAGCGCAGATGAGCTGCAGAGCACGCCCGCTGTTGCCTTGGGAGAGAATGGCCTCGCAGGAAGCCTGCTTTGGAATCCGGAAAAGCCTGGCCAACGCTTGCTGGGCTTGGGGTTACCGCTACTGGGTGTTACCGCGTTTTTGGTCTGCCTGATGGCGTGGGCGTTGTTGCGCCGCACCACGGTAAGCGCTCATGCGCTGGATGCCAGTTATCTATCGCTGCAACGCAGCCAGGACGCGTTAGGTATCAGCGAGGCGCGTTTTCGCGACATCGTGGAGATCAGCTCTGACTGGATATGGGAAATCGACAGTCAGTGGCGTTTTACCTACCTGTCTGAGCGTTTCGAGGCCGTTACCGGGCTGGCTAGAGATGCCTGGATTGGCACACCGATTGATGAGCTTCTGAGCACCGAGTACAACACGCTGTCGCACTGGTTGAGCGTGGCCAGTCGTCGTGCAGAGAACAGCATTCATTGTCGCTATATGGGCAGCAACGGTCAGGAGCGGGTAACGCGTATTTCAGCGCGCACCATGCAGGGCCAGGGCTTTCGCGGTACTGCCACCGATGTCACGGGGGAATTCGAAGCGCAGCGACAAATCGAATTTCTGTCACGCCATGATGCCCTCACCGGGCTGGCCAACAGAACGCGCCTGCACGAGTTCCTTGATGGCAAGCTCAGGGCGATGCCGACACGTGAACAACCCCTAGTGATGCTGTACGTGGATCTCGATCGCTTCAAACCGGTCAACGATTTGCTCGGCCATGCCGCCGGTGATCGGGTGCTCAATGAGGTGTCCACTCGCCTGGCCGAGTGCGTTCGGCAAGAAGACTTGGTCGCCCGAACGGGCGGCGACGAGTTTGTCCTGATCCTCTCCCATATCGGCGCGCAGAGTAACGTCGAAGCCTTGTGCCAACGTCTGTTGGACTCTATCGAGCGCCCCATCGATATCGATGAGCAGCGTACCTATGTCAGCGCCAGTATTGGCATCGCCATGGCACCCAATGACGCGCTGGAAGCCGGTGAGTTGCTGCGCTATGCGGACATCGCTTTGTACGAGGCCAAGGCGGGCGGGCGCAGCACTTGGCGTTTTTACTCAGGCGAGATGAACGTCAAGATCATTGAGCGGCGGCGTTTGGAAACCGACCTGCGTTTTGCCATCCAGCACGGCGAACTGCGGCTGCATTTCCAACCGCGTTTCCGCCTCGCTGACGGCCAGATGGTCGGCGCTGAAGCACTGGTTCGCTGGCAACACCCGCAGCGCGGGCTTATACCGCCGGACACTTTTATCCCGATTGCCGAGCAGGCTGGGTTGATTATTCCGTTGAGCGACTGGGTAGTGCGCACCGCCTGCCAGCACGCTGCGCAGTGGCCGACCCATCTGTTTTTATCGATCAATCTATCCCCCATCGAATTTAAAGGAGGGCATCTGGCCGAGCGTATCGGCAAAGCCCTGAGCGACTCGGCCATCAACCCTGCCCGGGTGGAGTTGGAGATCACCGAAAGCGTCATGATCGAAGACGCCGACGGCGCCCTGGAGGTGATGCATGCCCTCAAGGCGCTCGGTGTTCGCTTGGCAATGGACGATTTTGGAACAGGCTATTCCTCGCTCAGTTACTTGCGCACTTTTCCCTTCGACGGTTTGAAAATTGACCGAAGCTTTCTCAGCCCGATGTTGGGGAGTGAGGAAGACAAAGCCGTGGTCCTGGCGATTGTGGGGCTGGGGCACGCCTTGTCGCTGACCGTTACGGCCGAGGGCATTGAAACGGCCGAGCACCTCAACATGCTTAAAACAATTTCATGCGATGAGGGGCAGGGCTATTTACTCAGTAAACCCTTGGATAGCGAAGCCTTTGAGGCGTTGTTAGGCAAAGCGGACGTGGACGTATGAGCGTTAAGCCGCCCGTTATCCGCCTCACAAAGGGCGTTTAGCGGGCGCTGCCTGGAACTGCGCCAATCAGTCAAAAGCCCCGTTCAGCACCTCATAGACCAGACCGGTTGCTATCGCCACGAGGATCAAGTCGGTTCCCGCTTGCTGCCATTCGTAGCCACTGTAACGCGGTAACTGGGCCAGGAGCCGGTTATCCAGCTTCTTGGCAATGCCTGGGGGCAAGGGCTTGCCCCTGGCCAATTTTTTCTGAATGCCTGGCGGTAGCGAAGCAGCGGGGCTCCAGTAGTCGCGATGGTTGCCGAGCACACCCAGCACGTCTGAGGTATTAATGTGCGGGGCACCGCTCCAGTTATCGCCATCACCTGCGGCCCCTCGCGCATCTTGGGAATGGCCCTTGTCGTTACCGTGCCCTTTGCCTTTACCGGAATCTGCGAGAGAGAGGGGTGAGCCAAGGCTTAACGCAATACCGAGACATCCAACAATAACCGGCCATTTCATACTGTTTGCTCACGTGCAGGGGGTGTCTGGTGCAGTGTAGTCACTGCGCTAGCTGCCAGACAGTGCAAGGCCAATGGTCGCCATGTGGACGGCAGCGCCTGGCGATTGCGTGGCCCGCACGCTTTACCCCCTGTGCTTAAACAGGTGCCGTGAGTCGCATGGAGTCGCGGGTAGCAAATACCGCGTGGAACGCGGCCAGAGCGGGCGCCGCGCTGCGCCAGTCCAGCTCGGCGAAACGAAAATCCAGATAACCAAGGGCACACGCTACAGTGATCTGGGCGATGTCCAGCGTGCCCTGCAAGTCGCCCGCCTGAGCCTCCAAAGTTAGTAACGCGCGCTGTATCTTGCCGGTCTGGCCGTCGACCCAGGCGTCCCATTGCTGTTCAGTGGGCCGCACGGCGCGCTCATAGCGGACCAGCAACGCGGCGTCCAGCAGGCCATCGGCCACTGCCGCCAACCGCAAGCTACGCCAGCGGGCGGGAGCATCGACGGGATACAGCGGCGGCTTGTCGTGCAAGCTGTCTAGGTACTCACAGATCACCCGGCTGTCGAACAGCGCCTCGCCGTTGTCGGTCAGCAATACCGGCACCTTTCCCAGTGGATTGAGGGCGTTGACCTGAGCATTTAGGCTGGTCGGCAACACGGCAGTGTCGAGCAGTTGCATGCGCGATAGCAGGCCGGTTTCGTGGGCCATAACGCGCACTTTGCGGGCGAATGGCGAGGCAGGCGCGTGGATCAGTTGCATGCGGGGTTCTCCTGAGCGGGACGGCTTGTTGTTGTTCGCGGCAGGCACAAAGGCTTAGGCTCTGCGCCATTCAATGGGGGTAGGCATGGCATGGTTATAGACAGAAAGATCAATTCGGCATCGGTGCGAATGAACGCGCTGGACCCGCTCGATCACGCCCTTGAGCTGTTGCATTTCGGCTTTCGCGGGCTGACGGTGGAGGCCGACGCGTATCTGCAAACCGAGGGGTTGTCGCGGGTTCATCACCGCATGCTGTATGTCATTGCCCGCGCTGAAGAGCTCAACGTCGGCGAGCTGGCCGCCACCTTGGGGGTGAGCAAACAGGCGGCGCATCGGCCCCTGACCCATCTGTTCGAGCGCGAGTTGGTCTGCTACAGCCGGCAACCGCAGCGCCACCGCTTCAAGCTGCTGGCGCTTACCGAGCAAGGCCGGGCGCTGGAACAGCGGGCCACGGAGCTGGAACGGCAGACACTGCGTGAAGCGTTTGCTCACACCGACACGCAGGGCCAGCAAGCCTGGACCCTGATCATGCAAGCATTGGCCGAACGCCTCAATTGAGGCCATCAGGTGATGCGCTCGCGGACCACGATGCACTTCGCCAGGGGTTGCACCAACGCCTCGGTGGCTTCGTCGCACGACACCACGGTCGGGCTCACCAGTAATGGGTCACAGCGGCCGCTGCCGACCAGATCGAACACCGTGGGAATGTGCGGGCGCACGTTGCAGGCGCCGACTGAAAGGGTGACGCCGCGCATATACAAGCCGAACAACGGAATCTTCGGGTCGTCGAAAATGATGCCGATGCACGAGCAGTGACCGCCGGGCGCCAGCGCCAGCAAGCCGCGGTGCAGGGCATGCGGGTCGCGGGTGGCCGAGACCACCACGTCGTAGCGCTCATCCAGCACCTGAGCGGGCTCAATGTTGGCGCCGCTGCGCTCGGCCAGGTCGCGGCGGTAGTCGTTGTCATCGAGGTAGTCGACGCTGCCCGCGCCTGCGGCAACGGCCATCTGCACCGCCAATACTCCGAGGCTTTCAGTACCCCCGACCACCAGCACCCGTGCGTCCTGCCGTGTCGCAATCGGCGTGCTCGCGGCGACCCAGGCGTCGGTCAGGTTGTCACTGGCGCTGGCCACGGCCAGCGGGTTCAAACCCGGGGGCAGCGGCACCAGCATGGCATCGGCGAAGGGCACCTGAACCACTTCGGAAAACAGTCCGCCCCAGTTGCCACCGGCCGGCACCCCGTAGGCTGCATGACGCGGCACGGTGGTGCAGGCGGTGGCGCGCCCGGCCAGGCACTGGCGGCATTCGCCACAGGCTATTTTCCACGGTACTGACACCAGGTCGCCACGCTTTACGCTGTGCACCTCGCCGCCCACTTCCAGCACCTCGGCCACGCACTCATGGCCCAGGGCAAATGGCGGTTTGAACGGCGTGAGGCCGGCGATCAAGCGCCGGTCCAGATCGCACGAGGCCGAAGCGATGGGGCGTACCAAGGCACTGCGTGCGCTGGCGAGGGTAGGCGTGGGCACTTGCACCCAGGCCAGTTGGCCGGGGCCACGAACAATTAGCTCCTGCATGGCGCTAGTCCTTGACCAGGAACGTGGTGGTGGCCTTGGCGTAGAGCTTGCCGGCGCCATCTACCACCTGAGCGTCGCAAATGGCCAGGCTGCGGGTTCGTTCCACCAGCCAGCCTTGCACCTGGTAAACCTCACCAATGCGCAGCGGGCGCAGGTACTTCACATTCAGGTCGACTGTTGAGTGCGGGGTGTTTGCCTCAAGGGTCGAGAACAGCGCGAGCGCTGCTGCACCGTCCAGGGAGGTGGCGGCAAAACCGCCGTGTACGGCGCCGGCCGGGTTGAGGTGGCGTTCGTCGGGACGCGCTTCGAGGGTAATGCGCCCAGGCTCTACAGCCACCGCGCGAAGGCCCATGGTATGGCCGATGGATGGGCCGGGCAGTTCACCGCGGATAAGGGCGCGCAGGGCCTGTAGGCCTGATGGCGTTGGCTCAGTCATGGAGCGTTTCCTCGGGTGCTACGGCACCGTAGAGAGCGGGATGAATCGCGGCCAATTGCGCCGCTGTGTCGGGGTATTCACGGAACGCGCTGATCAAACCGTCGCGCAGGCTGAACAGATGAGCCCAATGGTTGACGTAGAGGCGACCGCTGGCCTTGACCCGGCAGCGCGCGCTGCCCAACGCCACCACCTGGCCCTGAACGACGTCCACCACCAGCGAGCTGGGGGCAAAGCTGAGAAACTCCAGGTGCTCATCCAACTGAGCGATAAACCCCAGCACGCCGGCATGACCATGGTGCTCGCCAGACCAGGGCATAAATGCCGCCAGCCCAGGCGCCTGCCAGCAACAGTCGTGGGTACACAGCGGCAGCAACTGCTGCGGCTCGCGGGCGGCAAAGGCGGCATAAGCGGCCTCTACTACTTGGATCAGGGCGTGACGATCTGGCATGTGAACCTCGCAAGGTAGCGACCGGAAAAATAACGTCTGGTGGCTAACCTATACGGGCATCAATGCTAAGGTCAACATTGTTGATTTGACAGTGAAAAGGGCATTTCCGCCATCGCTCCCCAGCGCTAAAACGGCTTTAGCGCTTGCTCAGGGCACTGGCGAACTGCTCCGGTGTCGGGCTTTGTGGCCAGCTTGGAACGCCTTCAGGAACGGCCAGCCAGGTCTGTTTGCTGCGCGTCCAGATATGCGCTGCAGGCACCAGATCAGCAGCGCCCGTCAGTGTGCCGGCGCGTAATACGAGCAAACCCGGCGCAGCAGTGGTGGTGTTGAACAGGCGCGTATGGCACACCGCGCAACAACGCTGGTTAGACACGTGGCCCCCATGCTCATGGCTGTACTCGGCCAGTGGCCCGGTTATGCTCAGCGCGCCCTCGGGCAGCAGCGCATGCAGGGCAAAGGCGCTGCCACTCCAACGTTGGCAGGTCGTGCAGTGGCAGGCGTAGACGGTTGGCGCGGTGTCCTGAACGAGGCTGTAAGTGACGGCGGCACAATGGCAATGGCCGGTGATGGTCATGTAACGCTCCGAGGCTGTGGAAAACGGCCGGGCAGGATGGCGTAATCGGCGGCCGGCTCACATCGGCAAAAGTAAACCATCGGTTAGTAGGAAATGTATGAGCATCAATGACCTCGAATGGGAAAACCAACGGGTCTTTCTGGCTGTGTTGCGCAGTGGCAGTTTATCCGGCGCAGCAAGAATGCTGGGCATTGCCCAGGCCACCGCACGCCGGCGTATCGAGAAGTTGGAGGCGGCACTGGGCACCAGTCTGTTTACTCGCACGCCTTCGGGCTTAGTGCCCACGGAGCAGGCCCATGCCCTGGGCGAACATGTGGATGCCATGGACAACGCCGCCCGCGCGTTCAACCGCCGGGCCAGCGCGGGCGCCGGCAGCGTGCGCATCACCAGCAGTGAGCTGCTGGGTGTGGAAGTGCTGCCACCGCTGTTGGCTGGGGTGCGCCAGGCGTTACCGCAGTTGCGCCTTGAACTGAGCATCAGCGACCGCCTGGAGGCGCTGGCGCGGCAAGAGTCGGATATCGCCGTGCGCCTGCAGCGTCCCACCGAGGCCAATGTGGTCACCCGTCGGGTGGGCGCACTGCGGGTGGGCCTTTACGCGACGCCAGCATGCATCGAGTGCCATGGCTTGCCGCCCTCGCTGGCCGCGCTGCAGGACATGCCGGTGATTGGCCCGGACCGCCGTCTAGCCGACCACCGCCGTCTGGTGCAAGAAGGTGCGTTCACAGCGGAGCAAACCTTCCTCGTATGCAGCGATAGCCACCTGGCGCAGTACGCCGCGTTGCGTGCAGGCCTGGGTTTCGGCCTGTGTGCGCAACAGCTGGCTGAGCCGGCGGGCTTGGTTCAGGTGTTGGCGGGCGAGGTGGCTATGGAAGTTGATATATGGATTGCCATGCACCACGACCTGCGCCGGGTAAAGCGTGCGGCGACCGTGTTCGATGTGCTGGCGGCGGCGCTGGAAGCCTTCCTTGCCGGCGCCGTGCGCCGGCCGCCACACCCGGTGCATTCGCCTTAGCACGGTAGCTCGGCAAATTGCGGTGCATTGTCGGCCTGCCCATTTTCGATCCACTCCACCTTGTCTCGCAGAAACAGCAAAGCCGCGTCGATGGCCGTGCGCTTTTCTTCCAGGCGGTCAATCTGCTGGTTGAGCACTTCGCAGGTTCGTGCCGCCGAGCGCGCGCTGCCCCGGTATTCGGCTTGCAGCGCAGCGATCTCGCGCAAGGAGTAACCCAACGATTGCTGCAGGCGAATCATGCGGGCGGTGGTGAGGTCGGTAGCGGAAAACCGCTGGTAAGTATTTTCCCCAACCTGTTGCCCCCGAGTTGGCGCCAGCAAGCCCTTTTTGATGTAGAACCGGATGGTGTCTACCGGCAAGCCTGAGGCCTTGGAGAATTGAGAAATCAGCATGCTTGGGCTCCTTGACCCTGGACTAAGGTCCGCCGTTAGAACGTCACCTCCAAACTGTGGAGGTAACCAATGATGCCTGCTGTTATTGCGATGACGCACCTGGGAAATCGGGGGCCGCTGGTCGGCGTGCAAGGGCTGGGTTGTATGGGCATGAGCGAGTTCTATGGGGCAACCGACGAGGCGCAGGCGCAGGCCACACTCGAGCGCGCCCTGGAACTGGGGATCAACCTGTTCGACACCGCCGACATGTACGGCTGTGGCGCCAACGAAAAACTCTTAGCGCCCTTTATCAATAAACACCGTGACAAGGTGGTGGTGGCCACCAAGTTCGGCTACGTGCGCAGTGCCGACAACCCGGATGACTGGAGCCTGAGTAACGAGCCCTGTTACATCCGTGCAGCCGTTGACCGTTCGTTGCAGCGCCTTGGCGTCGACTGCATCGACCTGTATTACATGCACCGCCGCGTCAGCGATGTGCCACTGGCTGACTCTGTAGGGGCGATGGCTGACCTGGTTGCCGACGGCAAAGTGCGCTGGCTGGGTTTGTGTGAAGTCAGCGCCGAGGAACTACGCGCCGCCCACGCGGTGCATCCGGTTACGGCCTTGCAGTCCGAGTGGTCGCTGTTTACCCGTCAGTTGGAAAGCTCGGTCATCGCGGCGGCCTGCGAACTTGGCGTGGCCCTCGTGCCCTACGCACCGCTGGGCCGTGGCCTGCTCACCAGCAGCACGTTTGCCAACGGCTTATCCGAGCAGGATTCACGACTGAACTTCCCGCGCTTTACCGCGGCGAACCAAACGACCAACCAGGCGCTGGCCCAACAGGTGGAGCGATTGGCGGCGCAGCGTGGCATCACTGCCGCGCAACTGGCCCTGGCCTGGCTTTACAGTCGAGCGGAACAACTGCACGTAACTGCGGTGCCGATTCCCGGCACGCGCAGCCGTCATCGTCTTGAGCAAAACGCGGCTGCCTCGGGCATGCGATTGAGTGCGGCAGATATGCAGCTGCTGGATTCGATTGCGGCCCACGTACAGGGCATGGCTATTTAGGCAGTCGCTCAGATTGCCTAATAGATTCGATTTATCCCGACTAAGGCAGGTGCGCCTCGATTTTATAAAGCGATTGATCGAGAAGGAGCACAAGCGGCAAAAGCGTTATGCCACTAGCCGTGCACTGCACGCTTTTGGCCGATTGCGTTTATGGCTTGCCCCCCGTTGAGCAGAAACCATGGTGGTTTACTCATGACTGCTGGTCCACGGTCGCTATCGGGTTCCCTGTGGTCGTCAAGGGCCGTCTGCAAACGTCGTCGCTTGCTGTTTAAGCGTTTCCCGTATGTGCTCGATAAAGTGCCGCGTCGCCGAAGAAATCCCTTTGCGCGGGAGCGTTAGCGCTCTAAGGATGACTACGCCGACGCGCTCGTCAGCACACGCCCGTTGCAGTTGCAGGGTTGCAAGTTCGGCTCGGCAACTATGCAGCGGCACGTAGGCGAGGCCCATGCCGGCGCGCGCGGCTTTTAGTGCGGTTTGCGCGCATTCCACTATTAACGCCGGTTTTACAATTCGTCTGGTTTCGCGTGCCAGCGCCCAAGGCTCCGCTCGAGAGGCGCTGCCTGTGGCGATAAGAAAGCTGTCAGCAACGTTGGCTAAATCCTTCGGCTGTCCCATTTGTTGCAGCAGCGAGGGGCTTGCGACAATGATCATCTGCAGTTCGGCAAGCTCACGGGCAACCACATTGCCCGGGTTCGAAACGGCATTAATAGTGAGTGCAAGGTCGAGGCTTTTAGCGCCCAGGTCTATAGGACCGTCGTGTACCACCAGCGAGAATTGCACATGGGGATAGGTGCGTTGAAAGCTGGCCATGGCTGCCAAGGTCCAGTCGCTCAGCGCGCTAGGTACCGCAAGCTTTATCAGCCCCGTTGGCGTGCTGGCCGATTCCTGAGCGGTTAACATCACTATGTCCAAGGTGCCCATCAGGTCCAGCGCGTAACGGTATATCTGCTCGCCCACCGTGGTCATGGTGCAGAATCGGGCGCTGCGATTTAGCAACTGGGCATTAAGCTGGCGTTCCAAGTCGGTAATACGCCGGCTAAGGCCGGACTTGCCAATTCCCGTCTGGTCAGCCGCTGCCGAAAAACCACCGGCTTCTACCACGCAAACAAACCAATACAGGTCGCTCAGTAAATTGGCGCGGGTGACGGCTTCAGGTTGTTGCTTGGGCAACGGTTGGTTGTCGGATTTTGCGCGCTTGGGCATGTGTCCCCCTGTGTTTGTTGCGCTATGGTATGGCCCCCGCAGACGGCCTACCTTTGAATGCGCGGGTCGGGCTTTTGAATGCGGGGACGCTGCCCAAAACAGGGCGAAGTGCGCAGCTGGGGGAAGGGAACATGAGCATGCCGGCGAATTATGTGCCGCAGATTTTGGTCATTGATGATGTGCCGGAAGATATCCGCTCGTTATTGACGTTGCTGCGTGCGCAACCTTGGCGCTTGTCGTTGGCCACCGATGCACGCCAAGGTTACCAGCGCGCGCTGGCGCTGCGTCCGGACTTGATTTTGCTAGACGTGCGCATGCCGCAAATGGATGGCTTCACCCTCGGCCGTTTGCTGCGCGAAGCGCCAGCGACCCAGCGCGTGCCGATCATTTACCTGACGTCTGCCGGTTCGCTGGAAGAGCGGCTGGAAGGGTTGTCGCTGGGCGGCGTCGATTACGTGCTGAAGTCGTGCGAGCCGCAGGAAGTGCTGGCGCGCATGCGCATCCATCTGCAACTGGCGTGGCGTGAAACCACGGTGATGCAGGCTCATTCGGCTACCGAATCATCATCGCCGGACGAGCTGATACTGCGCGCTACCATGCGCCTGATTGGCCAGAGCCTCGATGAACTGCCATCGCTGGCTGATCTGGCGCGCAAAGTAGGCACCCATGACAAACGTTTGTCGACCATCTTCCGCGAGCACCTGGGCACCACGGTGTTTGCCTACGTGCGCGATGCGCGCATCCGCCGTGCTCAGGAGTTGCTGGCCGACAGCGCGCTAAGCATGCAAGACATTGCCGAACTGGTGGGTTTTCGCAGCGCCTGCAACTTCACCACCGCTTTCCGCGAACGGCAGGGCATCACTCCCAGCCAATTCCGCCAACAAATGCAGGACACCCCGCCACAGGTGCCGGCTGCGCAATGATGCGCTTCGTCTTACTGCTCGTTGTGCTGTGCGGCCCGGCGCTGGCGTTTGCCCTGCCGCTGTGCGGCGCTGGCAAAACCGACCTGAGCGGCCAGGTGCAACTGCTCGAAGACCCCGGTGCCGCGCTGACGCTGGAGCAGGTTCAAGCCAGCAATGCCTTTGTCACCCAGCAGCGCTTGCCGATTGTGCGCGAATACGGCCGCGCTGCGTACTGGCTGCGCCTGCCGATAAGCAACCACGGCGCG
>NZ_JBBNAH010000468.1:0-9684 GCF_037994325.1 Pseudomonas sp. | reverse complement strand
GGCCGGCAAATACAGCCAACCGACCACCAACAAGGTCGCACAGAGCAGCAGCAGGGCGGGAATGATGCGGCGTGCACGGGACAGATAGAAATCAAAAATCGAAAAGACTTTCTGCCCGGCGGCGTGTTTCTCCAAGCTGGAAATGATGATGCCGGTCATCAAGAACCCAGAAATCACGAAGAACACGTCAACCCCGACGAAGCCCCCGGAAAACCCCGTAACGCCAAAGTGAAAAAGCACTACTGAAACAACGGCCCAGGCTCTAAGGCCATTAATGTCCGTTCTAAAACCTTTGCTTGTGCTGCTCATTTTTCTGCCTGTGAAAGCCCCCCATAGCGTTGGAGGGGCCGGGACGGTGGCGTGAGAGATCCAGTGCCATGATCGGCACCCTAATGCGCCTGCTTGCGCCTGAAGCTATGAACGTTGGCAGAAGGATTTGGCTAACTTATTTTTCTCAACGCCCAAGGCCAAACAACCTTGGGGCTGGATACCGGTGTGGCGGCCATGGCCACACCGGTAGGCAGGCGTTGCTAACGCCTAGTTTGGCGCCGCCACGGAGGGTGGCGAACCGGCCAGGTCTGGCTTACTTTTGAACACTTCACGGAACAGCGGCACTAGCAAATTGCTGCCGCGCTCGCTGAGATGATCGTCGTCGACATACAAGGGTTGCCCTTGGATATCTTCACCTTCACAGCGTCCGTCGCGGCACAGGTAGGGCAGGGGGTCGAGGATCTTCACCCCGCAGCGCGCCGCGGCCATATCTTGGGTTTCCCAGACAAAGGCATTGCGTTCACGGTACTCGGCCATCGAGATCGACACCTCAACGTGTTTGCCCTGCATCATTGCCCGGCCCATGGTTTTCGGTACGTCCACCTTGAGCTCCGGAATCGGCCGCAACATATACACCGGCCGGCTTTTGGCGAACTCGCAGGCTGACGCGATGATGCCTTCGCGGATGTCACTCAGGTATTGCTCGGAGCGCGAGGCGTACGGTTGGTTGAAGTACAGGTACGGCACATCCCGTTGGCGCACGCGCTCGGGTTCATTGGGCCCGAAGACATAGAGCGAGGTGCGGTTGATGATGATCAGTGGCGCCTTGCCCAGTGCGCTGTCGCTGCTGCTGGTTTGCTCTTTGTTCTGGATATAGTCACCACAGCTGTACGTCAGCTGGGTGGTGGCTTTGACCCCGGCGATGGTCGGGCACTGCGCCATGGTCCAGTCCAGCACATGTTGTTCAGCGTTCGGTAGCGAGCGCTCGACAGCACGCACCATCGCTGCAGCGTGGCTGTCACCGACCACAATCACGCCCAGTTCGTTGCCGCCATAGGTGCATTCAGCTGACTTGGCAAAACCGTTGGACAGGCACTCGTCCTTGCGCGGGTTCTGATTGTTTGCCTCGGCGAACACCGCATCAATTTGCCCCGGCAGACGCCCCGGCACCCCGTGCTCGCGCAAGATACTCACGCTGGGCCCGATGACCAGCACCAGGCTGCCGACCAAGGCCAGCGAGGTAACAGGTTTGCGCAGGCCGGTCAGCACATTGCGCGCCGGTTTCTCGATGTATTGGTACGACAAACCACCCAACACCAGCGTCAGCACCAAGCCCACGGCGATAGCGGCCGGCGAGTTGTCCAATTGCAGATAAACCAGGCCGACCACCAATGGCCAGTGCCACAGGTACAGCGAATAGGAGCAATCGCCCAACCACTGGGCAGCGGGGGTCGAAGTCCACAGCGATGCCTGGCGGGCTGCCAGCAGTATCAGCATGGTGCCGGCCACCGGCACCATCGCTCGCCAACCCGGCCACATGCTGTAGGCGTCGAATAGCACCACCGAGCCAATCACCATGGCCAGCCCTGCGCTTTCCACCAGGCGTTGGCGCCACGCCGAGAGGGTTACGTGGCCAGCCAGCAGGTACACCAGGCCGCCGGCAAACATCTCCCACGCGCGCGTCGGCAGCAGGTAGAACGACGCCGAGGTTTTGATTGGGGTGAGGTACAGGCACAGCGCTAGCGAGAGCACCAAGCCCGAGGCCGTGACCAGCAACTGAGCAGGGCGACCGGGTTTGATTTTCCACACCGCCCAGAGCGCCACCGGCAGCAGCAGATAGAACTGCCACTCCACCGACAACGACCAGGTATGCAGCAATAGCTTGTCGTGGGACGCGCTATCGAAATAGCCGTCTTCACGCCAGAACACCATATTGGAAACAAACGACAGCGAGCTGGTGATATGGCGGCCAAGCATCTGGTACTCGGTGGCCGGCAGAACTTTCCAACCCACAACCAGCAGTACCGCGCACAACACCAGCAGTGCCGGAATGATGCGCCGCGCTCGCGACAGGTAAAACTCGAAAATCGAAAAGGCTTTTTGCGTGGCTTGTTGCTTTTCCAGGCTCGAGACAATGATGCCCGTCATCAAGAAACCGGAAATTACGAAGAACACGTCTACCCCAACGAACCCTCCGTAAAAGCCGCTAACACCAAAGTGGTACAGCACTACTGAAACAACGGCCCAGGCTCTAAGGCCATTGATGTCCGTTCTGAAGCCCTTCCTAGCGTTGGTCATTGATGTCTCAAAAGACCACCCTTCCATGGGGTGGCCGCGGACGTGACGCAAGAAAGCAAGTGCTTGGCTCAGCACGCTCGCGCTTCCTTGCGCTTCGATCCCCGATGGTTAGTAGGTGTTTGTTGCTGCCTTACTTGCCTTTGAGGTACAGCTCTTCGAAACAGAAATTGGTGGCTTCCACGTAGCCTTCTGCGCTGCCGCAGTCGAAACGTTTGCCCTTGAACTTGTACGCCAGCACACAGCCCGCTTTGGCTTGTTTAAGCAGGGCGTCGGTAATCTGGATTTCGCCGTTTTTACCCGGCTCCGTATCGGCGATCAGGCCAAAAATATCCGGCGTGAGAATGTAGCGGCCGATGATTGCCAGGTTTGACGGTGCATCTTCAGGTTGCGGCTTTTCCACCATGCTGTGCACACGATAGAGGTCGTCGCGAATCATCTCGCCGGAGATCACCCCGTACTTACTGGTTTGATCTGCCGGTACTTCCATAATGGCCACGATAGAGCAGCGGAACTGATTGTATAGCTTGATCATCTGGGTAAGCACGCTGTCGCCGTCCAGATTGATACATAGGTCATCTGCCAGCACAACGGCGAAGGCTTCATCACCAATCAATGGTTGGCCGCAGAGAATCGCGTGGCCCAAACCATTCATGGCCACCTGGCGGGTGTAAGAGAACGTGCACTGGTCAATCAGCTCGCGGGTGCCGGCGAGAAAGTGCTCTTTGGCGGTGCCGCGAATCTGGTGTTCCAGCTCGTAGCTGATGTCGAAGTGGTCTTCCAGCGCGCGCTTGCCACGGCCGGTGACGATGGCCATATGTTGCAGGCCGGCGTCGCGGGCTTCTTCAACGCCGTACTGAATCAGCGGTTTGTTAACGATGGGCAGCATTTCTTTGGGCATGGCTTTGGTGGCCGGCAGAAAACGCGTGCCGTAGCCGGCTGCCGGGAACAGGCATTTGCGGATCATAAGAAGCTCCTAAGTAGTTACGCGGGGCGTAGGTTGGGTTGAGCGAAGCGAAGCCCAACATGGATCTGCACGCGGAGCCCTTCGGGCTCCATGTTGGGCTTCGCTTTCAGCTCAACCCAACCTACGTCGTCCGATGTGATGTGTTAGTGCGCATATCCCTGCGGGTTGGCCGATTGCCAACGCCAGGTGTCGCTCATCATTTCGTCAAGGCCACGCTCGGCTTTCCAGCCAAGCTCGGTGGCGGCTTTGTGCGGGTCGGCCCAGCACTCGGCAATATCGCCGGGGCGGCGCGGCACCAGTTGGTAGGGCACCGCTTGGCCACTGGCGTGTTCAAACGCCTTAACCATTTGCAGCACGCTGTAGCCCTGGCCGGTGCCGAGGTTCCAGACGTTCACGCCGCTGGTGCCGGCAATGGTTTGCAAGGCTTTCAGATGGCCGTCGGCGAGGTCTTCAACATGGATGTAGTCGCGCACGCCGGTGCCATCCACGGTCGGGTAGTCGTTACCAAATACCGACAGCTGTTGCAGTTTGCCGATGGCCACCTGGCTGATATAGGGCAGCAGGTTATTGGGGATGCCGTTCGGGTCTTCGCCGATCAAACCGCTGCGATGGGCGCCCACCGGGTTGAAGTAGCGCAACAGGGCGATACTCCAGCGCGGATCAGACGTGGCCAAGTCCTGCAGCATCTCTTCGACCATCAGCTTGGAGCGGCCATACGGGTTGGTCGGTATGCCGGTGGGGAAGTCTTCGCGAATCGGCATTTGCGTCGGCTCGCCGTACACAGTGGCGGACGAGCTAAACACCAAGCGATAGATACCGGCAGCGGCCATGGCCTGGGCCAGGGTGACGCTACCGGCGACATTGTTTTCGTAGTAATCGAGCGGCTTGCGCACGCTTTCGCCCACTGCTTTCAGGCCGGCAAAGTGCAGCACGGCGCTGATTGGCTTGGAGGCGAACAGTTCATCGAGCAAGACCCGGTCACGGATATCGCCCTGAATAAACTCGGCGCTTTTGCCGCAGATTTTTGCCACCCGTTGCAACGACTCTGGCGAGCTGTTGCACAGGTTATCGAGTACCACCACGTCGAAGCCTGCTTGCAGCAAGGCCAGGGTGGTGTGCGAGCCGATGTAGCCGGCACCGCCGGTGACTAATATGGTTTCGCTCATAGGGCTTGCCACCTGTACTTAGCGCCACTCATCCGGGCAACTGGTTTTCCAGTCAGCAAAGGCCGTGGCCAGGCTGTATTGGTAGGGGTAGCCGTTTTCCACGAGAAAGTGCGGCAGCACGTTGTTCGAACGCACCAGCTTGCGAATACGCACCGGGCTGAACGGGTGCTTGATGCCCAAAGGCCGGGCAATCGCATCAATGCTATAGGCCACGCCCAGCAGCAGCGGGTAGGGCACCGCCGGCACCTTGCGTTCGATAGCGGCCACGCTGCACACGGTTTCCACGTACTCGGAAATCGATGGGCCGGGGTTCATGGTCATGTTGAACAAGGAGAAGTGGCCGCCCTGTTCTTTTTGCCGCGCCAACACCCAGAGCATCGC
The DNA here is from genome assembly GCF_037994325.1 of Pseudomonas sp. Lineage (GTDB taxonomy): Bacteria > Pseudomonadota > Gammaproteobacteria > Pseudomonadales > Pseudomonadaceae > Aquipseudomonas. The sequence continues at coordinate 4,605 of NZ_JBBNAH010000468.1, read as the reverse complement.
CGCGCACAGTTCTTTTACATAGGTGCCGGCTTTACGCGTGGTGCGGTTGCCCATGTAGAAGAAGTAACGCTTGATCACTGCCTTGACCAGGCGCGATACGTTGCCGCCTTCGCCGGGGCCAAACACCACGCCGGGGCGCACGATCACCAGGTGACGGTTGGCCTTGTCGGCGGCCAGCCAGGTTTGGTGAATCTTTTCCGCAGCGAGTTTCGAGCCGCCGTAAGCGGTGGCGGGAACGGGCAGGGTGCGTTCGTCTTTCTGTTCTTCGCTCGGGCCGTAAGGGGAAATCGAGCTGGTGAAAATCACATCCTGGCAACCCACCTGCTCGGCCCAGGCCGTTACGTTTTCGGCGCCCAGCAGGTTGGTTTCGTAGTACTCGTAGTCTTCATGGCCGGGCTCACGGTGCACGGCGGCGAAGTTGGCGATCAGCGCCACGGTTTCTTCCGGTTTCCAGCTGATGGGCTGGCGCACGTCGCCGTTTACTTCGACGATCTCGGCGCTTTCATGCACCAGGCGCGCACGGTAGGGGAAAGGTTTCTGGGTGACCTGCTCTTTGTCGAACAGGTAGACCTTGTCGTAACCACCTTGGGCTAAGAGTTGTTTGGCGAAGAACACGCCAATAAAACCCGAGCCACCAAAAATCACGGCACAGTTCATCTGTTCCATCCTTAATCAAGTAGTGCGAGGGCCGCAGGCCGGTGCGGGGGCACCGGCGCGGCTACGGACAGCGCGGGGGAGATCAGGCGCGGCCGTATTTGTCTTCGAAACGCACGATGTCGTCTTCGCCCAGATACGGACCGGATTGCACTTCGATCAGTTCCAAGGGAATGACACCGGGGTTTTCCAAGGCGTGGATCTGACCGATGGGGATATAGGTCGACTGGTTTTCGGTGACCAAAAAGGTGGTGTCGCCGTTGGTGACCTTGGCCGTGCCGCTCACCACAATCCAGTGCTCGGCGCGGTGGTGGTGCATCTGCACCGAGAGCTTGGCGCCGGGTTTCACGGTGATGCGTTTAACCTGGTAGCGGTGGCCGTCGTCGATGGAGTCATACACACCCCATGGGCGGTACACCTCACGGTGGTTGATGTGCTCTTTGCGGTCGCCTTCTTTCAACTGCTCAACGATTTTTTTCACGTCTTGCACGTTATTTTTGTGCGCCACCATGATCGCGTCTTTGGTTTCGACCACAACCAGGTCTTCAACGCCAACGAGGGTCACCAGGCGGCTATCAGCGTGCACATAGTTATTGCTGCTGCTGTGGTGCAGCACATCGCCTTTGAGCACGTTGCCGCGTTCATCCTTCTCGCTGACGTCCCACAGCGCCGACCACGAGCCGATATCGCTCCAGCCCGCATCCAGGGGCACCACCACGGCGTCGGCGGTTTTTTCCATTACCGCGTAGTCGATGGAGTCATCCGGGCAGGCGCCAAATTCGGTGGCACATACGCGGGTGAAGTGCAGGTCTTGCTGGCCGCCGGCCAAGGCTTTTTTGCAGGCCTCAAGAATGGCCGGCTGGAAGCGCTCAAGCTCTTGCAGGTAACGGCTGGCACGGAACAGGAACATGCCGCTGTTCCACAGGAAGTCGCCGCTCTTGAGGTAGTCGGTGGCGGTGGCCAGGTCCGGCTTCTCAACAAACTGGCTGACGGCAAAACCGCCTTCGCCGGCTGCTGCGCCTTTTTCGATATAGCCGTAACCAGTTTCCGGGTGACTCGGCACGATACCAAAGGTCACCAGCTTGCCGGCGTCGGCCAGGGGCAGGGCGGTGTTGATCGCAGCGTGGAAGGCTTCCACGTCTTTGATCAGGTGGTCGGCAGCCAATACCAGCAGCACCGGGTCTTGGCCATCGGCTACCGCTTGCAGCGCTGCCAAGGCAATGGCGGGCGCGGTGTTACGGCCAACCGGCTCAAGGAGGATATTGGATTTTTCCATATCCAACTGGCGCAGTTGTTCAGCGGCGAGAAAGCGATGCTGCTCGTTGCAGATCAGGCGCGGCAGGGTGATATCCAGGCCCTTCAAACGGGCGATGGTGGCCTGCAGCATCGACAGTTGCGAATCAGCCAACTGCAGAAATTGTTTAGGGTTCAGTTGGCGCGACAGTGGCCACAAACGTGAGCCAGAACCGCCAGCCATAATGATGGGTAGAAGCATGGTAGACCTCCTTGTAGCTGTCATTCGGTAAGCGCGGGCTGGGCAATGGCCGGGGCGGCGCTGCGTGGCAGGGCTGGGTTGTTCAGGCGCAAGGCTTCATCGACAAAGGCGCTGATGCGTTGCTTGAAAATACTCTTGTCGAAGGTGGCAGCGTGGGCATGCAGGGTTGCCGGGTCAAAGGTGACCGTGCCGTTTTCGACCTTTTCGATGGCCGCAATCAACGATTCCACCGTTTGTTCCGGGAACAGGATACCGGTCTTGCCGTCGATAACCGTCTCTAGTGCACCCCCTTTACCGTAGGCGATAACCGGAGCGCCTGCCGCCATGGCTTCCACCGGCACAATGCCGAAGTCTTCCATGCCGGGGAACACCAGGCCACGGCAACGTTGCAGCAGGTCTTTGATTTCCGGGAATGGCTGGCGACCGAGCAGCTTGATATTGGGCTTGGCGATGGTTTTCAGCTTCTCAAACAGCTCGCCTTCGCCGACCACTACCAGCGGCAGGCCCAGCTTATTGAAGGCTTCCACGGCCAGGTCAGCGCGCTTGTACGCGACCAGTTGGCCCAAGCACAGGTAGAAGTCACCGCGAGTTTCGGTGGCGACAAACTCGGTGGTGTTTACCGGCGGGTAAATCACTTCGGCGTCGCGACGGTAGAACTTGCGAATACGCTGGGCGACGAAATTGGAGTTGGCGATGAACTGGTCAACGCGATCGGCCGACAACCGGTCCCACACCCGCAGCCAGTGCGAGACAAATGGGAACAGCGTACGAATCAGGCGGCCGGCGCCGGACAGGTACTCGTGGTACATGTCCCAGACATAGCGCATTGGCGAGTGGCAGTAGCAGATATGCACGGCGTCAGGGCGGGTAACCACACCTTTGGCTGGGCCAGATTCGCTGCTGAGGATCAGGTCGTACGCCGACAAGTCCAGCTGCTCCAATGCCATCGGCATAAAGGGCAGGTATTTCTGGTAGTGCTTTTTCGCACCGGGCAGGCGCGAGATAAACGTGGTGTTGATGGTGCCGGTAAAGGTACTCGGCAACGCCTTGCGGACAACGTCTTCGTTGCACACATGGATAAACAGGTCAGCCTGCGGGAATAACTCGACGAGCGCCGAGCACACTGCTTCGCCGCCACGGTTGCTGAGCCACCAGTAATGGATGATTGCAACTTTCATTGGAACTCCCGAATTACCTGAAGAACACCGTTTGCAGAAGCTTGCCAACTGAAGCGCGCGACGTTCGCACGCCCCTTTTCGGTCAGGCTCTGGGCCAGGGCAGGGGTGGAAATAAGCTGTTCGATCTTGTCGGCAATATCATTGATATCGCGTGGGTCGCAGTACAGCGCCGAGTCGCCACATACCTCAGGCAAGCTCGCCGCGTTGGCAACAATCACCGGGCAACCACAGGCCTGGGCTTCCAGCGGTGGAATGCCAAACCCTTCGTAAAACGAGGGGTAGATAAAGGCTGCTGCGCCGCTGTACAGATCAATCAGCTGCTCGTCGGACACCCGCCCGAGCAATTTGATCCGATTATCGGATTCAATTTTTTTCACCAAGCCTGGGTCGGCAAAATTCTTGTTTAGCGAGCCGACGATATAGAGCTTATGGCTGTTCTGTTTCAGCAAGCTGAACGCACCGATCAGGCCATGGAAATTCTTCTGCTGGTTTAGCGAGGACACCGCCAACAGATAGGGTTCTTCGGCTTCTTTGCTTTGCGCTTGGAACAGCTCGGATACCGCGTTGTAAACCACCACCACCTTGCTCGGTGGGGTTTTGTAGATCTCGCAGATTTCCCGCTTGGAAAACTCGCTAACGGTGATGACTTTCAGCGACGTGCGAATGGTCCAGGGCGTTGCCAACTGGTAGGCCTTGCGGAACTTCCAGGAGAAGTTTTCCGGGAAGCGCTCAAAGGCGATGTCATGCAATGTGGAGATTTTGTTGCGGTAAAACAGCGGCGCGGTGTTGGCCAGGTTGACCAGCAACGGCGAGCCGTTTTTCTTTAAAAACAGCGGCAGATCAATCTGCTCCCAGGCATGCCCGGTGCGGCTACCAATCACCTCGGCGCCCAAGGCAGCGGCGGCCTCGTGTTGCACAATATTGTGCGGGGTTACAAAGCGCACATCCGGCAGCAGCTTCTTGAGTTGCAAGCTGATTTCCAGGGAGTAGCGCTGTACACCAGTGATCGACTGCGTCAGAAAACGGGCATTTATGTAAATCAAATTTCAGATCCTTCTATGCCCATGGGGGTCGATTGCGGCACATGCACAGGGGTGGTCAGATCTTGTTGACGTGCAACGGATCGAGCTTGCCCGAGAGCAAATGCTTAAACGCCAGCAGGTTGCCTTTCAGGCGACCGGGGAAGTCTTTGATGCGCACCATCAGCAGGGTTTTCACCACGTTGGCGGTGATGTTTTTCGACATCAGCAAACTGGCTTTGCCGTAGCTCATGGAGCC
>NZ_JBBNAH010000467.1:0-5636 GCF_037994325.1 Pseudomonas sp. | reverse complement strand
TTACCCGGTCATCGAAATACTCGTCCGAGTCGGCGTTGGACGTGGCATCCCAATCGCCCAATTCACGGCGGCGTAGTTCGTTGTACGAGGTGATGCTGCTCAGTACCACGCCACCCAGGTTCCAGTTGGCGGCCAGGGCGATGGAGTCGTTGGTGTTGTCGACGTGCGGTTTGCTGCTGCCGGAAATATCGGCGGCGTCTTTAAACTGCGGACGCAGGCTCCAGCCCGTATGGCTGGTATTGCTGTCGCGGATCGTGCCGGTGCGCGCCGAGTTGTAGTCCTGGAAAAGGTACAGGCCACGGCTTTCCGATTTGTCGTAGGCGTGTTGCAGGCTAAGACGGAAATCCAGGTCTTCGGTGGCATCCCATTCCAACTGGCCACGGATACCCGCTTTGTCCTTGTCACCCAATGATTCGCCGGTGTCGCGGTTCTTCTGCCAGGCGCCGCCTTGCTCGGTGATAAATGCCACGCGGCCGCGCAGGGTGTCGGTGAGGGGGCCAGAGGCAAAGCCTTCAGTGGTCCACGCATCGTACGAGCCGTATTCGGCCGTCACGCCGGCTTCAAATTCCTTGGTGGGGCGGCGGGTAATGAAGTTCACCGTACCGCCCGTGGTATTGCGCCCATACAGCGTGCCTTGCGGGCCGCGTTGCACTTCCACGCGGTCGATATCAAACAGCAGGCCCTGGGTTTGCACCGGCAGCGCAAACGCCACGTCGTCGACGTTTACACCGACGCTGGACGAGTTGTTCGCCGTGTAATCGATAAACCCCACACCGCGCAACCGGAACTGCGGCTGGCCGCTACCAAACGCCGGCTCCACCTCCAGGCTCGGCGTGGCGTGCTGCAGGTCGTTAACCGTGCGGATGTTTTTTTCTTTCAGCGCATCGCCATCAATTACCGAAATAGCCGTGCCGATATTTTGCACCGCCTCCTCACGGCGCTGCGCGGTGACCACCACCTTGGGCAAGGCGGTGCTGTTTTGTGCTTGGGTGCCCTGTGTGTCGGTTTGCTCGGCCGCCTGTACCGGCGTTACGAGCAACCCAGCCGTAGCCAGCACAATGGCAAGTGCCAACGGGCTGGGCTGGGTACGGTACGTGTTGAAAGACATGACTCTGCTCCTATGGGTGAACTGTGTTGTCAGCTCCCGGGCGCGTCCTCGTGTGGCGTAGCTGGGTTCTACGGCTGGTAGAGCAAGGGCTGTGCCACTCAACTAACATATTGATTTATATTGGGTATTTTTAGCTAAGGCGGGGGTTGTGCTGATTTTTGTGCAGTGCGGTGGGCAGAGTGTTGGGAAAGCAGGTGCTTCGCTGAGCGCCTCGGGCCGTAGGGTGTGCTGCGCGTACCGATCACCGTTCGCCCGGGCCTTCTGGATTCCGAATCGTCGGACCGCCGTCTGCGCGGGAATGACCGTGGTTTATCCAACAACCTCCGTCGTCCCAGCGCAGGCTGGGACTCAGCATTTATCCTCGTACGCAGTGGTGCGCACCGCACACCAGGATCGTTAGGCGTCGTTCAATCGAGAACTCCCGCTCTCCACCACAAAGCGCTTCAACGTGCTGACACTGGCCTTTGGATCCGCGCGATCCGAGATGGCCTGCATCCGCACCTCCAACTGCTGCGGCTCTAGCCGCAAGGACAAATACCCACGCGGTCGGCTGTCGTAAAACCGTATCTGCGGGTTATCCGCCAACACCGCCTGCACCGCTTCATAGCTTGGCCCGTTGGAGGTAATGGAGGTGCCGACAAACTCGGCAGCCACCAAGGGCGAGTTGATGTTTTCCGGCTCCACATGCAGGTGGTTAGCCCAGAAGGAGTGGTAGTCGCCGCTCAAAATCACCGGGTTCGCCGCACGACTGCTGTGCAGGCTTTGCAGCAGCCGACTGCGGCCTGCCTGGAAACCGTCCCAGTTGTCGGTCCAGTAACGGTCTTCAGTGTTGCCTGGCCCGTGTACGCGCAGCGGCGCTACCAGTAGATTTTGGGCGATCAGGTTCCAGCGGCTGCTGTTGCGGCGCAGCTGTTCGTCCAGCCAGCGCTCCTGTTGAAAACCCAACAGCGTGCGCGTGGGGTCGGCTAAATCTCGACACGCGGCGTTTTCCAAATGACCTTTGCCGTTGTTCGGCGCCGCGTAGCAGGGTTGTTTAGAGCGGTATTGGCGACCGTCCAACACCGGCAGGCTGGCCAGATTGCCGTAGCGAAATTGCCGGAAAATCTGCGGGCTGCCGTTAGCGCCGATGGGCACGCGGCGAAGCGGCAGGTTTTCCAGAAACGCCTGGTACGCCGCCGCGCGACGACGGTAAAAATCGGCGGGTTTGATGCCCGGCAGTTTGGAGGCTTCGCCGGAGTAGTCGTCTTCCACCTCATGGTCATCCCAGGTGGCAATGCACGGCGCCGTCGCGTGCAGGGCCTGCAAGTCCGGGTCGCTGTGGTGCAGGGCATAGCGGTAGCGATAACCCGCCAGGTCGGTGGCTTGCGGGGCGTTATACGGGCGGACCACACCAGGCGCATCGGCGGCCAAGCTGTATTCGTAAATGTAATCGCCGAGAAACAACACCACGTCCGGCCGCTCTTGCGCCATATGCCGGTAGGCGCTGAAGTAACCGCGTTCCCAGTGGGCGCACGAGGCGACGGCGAGGTGCAGGTGATCGGCTGCAGCGTTTGCCGCAGGCAAGGTCAAGCCTCGGCCCACCGGGCTGATTTCACCCAGGCCGATAAACCGATACCAATACTCGCGACCTGGCTGTAAACCGTGCAGCTCAACATGCACAGCATGACCACGCACACGCAGCGCACTGGTTTGCCCGCGCTGAACCACGCGGCGGAAGTGTTCGTCCTCAGCCACCTCCCAATTCAGCGCAATACGTTCGGGGAGGCGCTGTTCGTTGCCGGGGTAAAGCGGCAGTAGCGCCAGACGAGTCCAGATCACAAAACCGTCAGGCGCCGGGTCGCCGCTGGCGATGCCTAGCGCAAAGGGATAGTCGAGGCCGGCCAGCGCCCGCCCGTGGCGCAGCAACCACGGCGTGGCGGCGACACCGGCCAGCAAGCGCAATGCTTGGCGGCGGCCTATGGAGTGGCAAGTCATGGGGGTATCCATTGTGAACACCGCGCCCAGCGACGGGCGCGGCGAAGGGCGGTTTAGAAGAAGCGATAGGTCGCTTCAATGCCAACGGTGCGCGGGTCACCAGAGGTGGCGATTTGCGCGTTGGAGAGGAACGAGCCCTTGTACAAGTCGTACTTGCGGTCGAAGAGGTTGTGGGCGTACAGCGCCACCTCCCAATCTTCCCCCAGCGGTTGCGCGGCCAGACGGGCGTTGGCCAACCAGTAGTGGTTAGTGCTGCGCAGCGGGTCGCTGTTCACCAAGGTGTCGTGGTAGGCGTAGTCGAGATTGGCGGTCCAGATCAACGGGCCCAAGGTGCGGCTGTAGCGGAAATTGCCGCCGTAGCTGCTTTCGGGGAAGTTGGTCAGTTTGTCGCCGGAGAAGTCGCTGTACACCGGGCTGACGTAGCCGTTGGCGACGGTGGCGGCGGCGTTGAGGCCTTGGTAATCCTTGTAGCGGCCTTCTTTGTAGCCGGCGTATTGGCTGATGGTCAGGCCTGGCAACGGTTGCCATTGCAGCTCAAGCTCGGCACCCCAGATTTCCGAACGGGGAATATTCACCAGCTTGCCGACGTTGCCCACCGCTTGGCTAATCCACATTTGCGACTGGTACTGCTGGTCGCGATAGTCGTAATAAAACACCGCGCCGTTCAAACGCAGCGCCTGGGTGAGGTCGCTTTTAAAGCCAATTTCGTAGGCCAGCAGTTTTTCGGGCTTAAACGGTTCGATCAGGCTGGAGGCCTGCAGGGCGTTGGTGTTGTAGGTGGTGAAACCGCCGGACTTCACCCCACGGCTGATGCTGGCATACAGCAAATGGCCGGCAGCCGGACGCCATTCCAGCCCGAGTTTGGCCGAGGTTTCGTTGGTGTTGAGTTCTTCATCCAGCGGCGAGGTGCGGGCGTTAAGGTAGCCGGTGACGTAGTCGTTCAGGCTGCGTTCTTCATGTTCCTGGCGCACGCCAAATACTAAGGTCCAGTCATCTGCCAGCGCATAACGGCCTTGGCCAAACAGGCTGTAGGTTTCGGCTTTTTGCTTGTACTCGGTCAGGTAGATGCCGCCCAGGCCACGGTACTGGCTGAAGTCGGAAAAAAACTGCTCATCCAGCGACTCGTGAGCGTAGTAGCCACCGACCACCCAGTTCAGCGCTCCGTTGCCTTCTGACGCCAGGCGCAGCTCTTGGGAAAACACTTTGATGTCGGTATCGAAAAACTCGTCGGACTGGGCGATGTTGGAGCCGTCCCAGTCGATGTATTCATTGCGCTTAAGGGTGTTGTAAGCACTGATGCTGGTGACCGTGAGGTGGTCGTTAAGGCTGTAATCGGTGCTCAGCGCCACGCCTTTGTTGGTGTTGTCGCGGTGCGGTTTGTCGCCGACTTTCAGCCCGGTGGCGGCGGCAAAGGCGGGCTTGAGGTCCCAGCCGGTGTAGTCGTTGCGGCTGTCGGGGGCGATGGTGGCGTAGTTGGTTTGGCCGGTGATATTGCGCGGCACCAAGCCTTGATACAGACGGGCGCCACGGCTGTCGGACTCGTCTTTGCCGGCGAACGCAGTGAGGTTAAAGCGCAGGGCGTCGTTGGCATCCCACTCCAGTTGGCCGCGGAAGGCTTGGACATCCTGATCACCAAGCTTTTGCCCAGTGACGCGGTTCTTCTGCCATGCGCCACCGTCTTTAACGGCGAACGATAAACGCCCGCGCACATCATCGGTCAATGGCCCCGAGAGAAAGCCCTCCAACGTCTTGTAGTTGTTCGAGCCATAGCCCGCCTTAATCTCGGCTTGTGGCTTGGCCGTCGGCTTGTTGGTGATGAAATTCACCGCGCCGCCCGTGCTGTTGCGGCCATACAACGTACCTTGCGGCCCGCGTAAAACCTCGACGCGGTCCAAGTCGAACAGCAGCCCTTGGGTTTGCACCGGGAAGGGAAATGCCACCTCGTCGATATACACGCCAACGGTGGAGGTGTTGTTGGTGGCGTAATCGCGCAGGCCCACGCCGCGAATGCGGAACTGGGTTTGATCGCTGCCGTACACCGGGTCGATTTCCAGGTTAGGCGTGGTGTATTGCAGCTTGTTGATGTTGTCGATGCCGCGCTCTTGCAAGTCTTTGCCGGTGAGCGGGGTCAGCGCAACGGCCACATCCTGAGCCTGTTCTTTGCGCTTTTGGGCGGTCACGGTGAGCTTGGGCAATGTGCTGTCTTCGCTGGTATCAACCGCCACCGCTTCCGGTGTTTGCGCCCACAGGAACATGGCGCTGGCCAGGGCCAACATGCGGCCGCCGGAGGGATGGGGAGGGGTGAATTTCAGGTGCTGAGGCATGGCAGATTCCTTGGTGTTGGCGTCGAGCGTCCTGGTCAGTCAGGCGCTCTGTTCTAAGGGGAGTCCGCTCTTTGGAGAGTTCGGTGCGAGGCTCTAGAGCACGGGTTGTGCCAGAACACGGCAAACACGCGGAGGGCCTTGGTGCAGAAGACGTTTTCAGATTTATGACGGCGGGGTGACAGGGCGCGGCGGCTGTTTGTTTTTCATCAGGGCGGGGGCAGGGTGTTGGC
>NZ_JBBNAH010000466.1:0-4003 GCF_037994325.1 Pseudomonas sp. | reverse complement strand
ACCGCTTTCGATCGAACCAACCGATCAACTAACAAGGCTAAACCACCACCCTGTCAGCCCGGCGCATTCTACGCAGATCTCTCTGCTTTGCAACCCTTAATTTCTCGCTAACCTATTGATTAACTTGGAGTTTTAAGAGACTTCCGCGCCGGAAGTGGTGCGCATTATAAGCCCCCAGGAAAAGACGTCAAGGCATAGCTGAAAATTTCAGTGATTAACTTGGCAGACCGCTCTGAGCTCTATCTATAAGATAGCCATCGCCGCGGCTTGACCAAGCCCAGGAACAAGACACCCATATAAAAGGAAGACATATGCAGGGATTCAACAGCAAGGCCATCGGCATAGCAATTGTCGCGCTCATTGCGCTAGGCGTCATTTCCACCTCTTGGTACACGGTCGATGAAACCGAGCGCGGCGTACTGCTTCGCAACGGCGCTCTGGTAGGCGTTGTAGAACCCGGCCTCTCGTTCAAGACGCCATTTATTGAGACGGTAAAGTTCATTTCCGTACAAAGCCAGGCAACGTCCTACCGCGAACTGCAGGCCTACAGTAAAGACCAACAGACCGCGACTCTGCAGGTTTCGGTATCTTGGCACGTAGTGCCTGGCGAAGTGGCCAAGGTCTACAGCCAGTACCAAGACCTTGACGGCCTAGTCAGTCGCTTGATCAGCCGCCAGGTACCTACCCAGGTCGAAAACGTTTTCGGCCAATACAACGCCGTAACTGCCGTACAGCAGCGTGGCAAGTTCGTAGCCGATGTGGCCAAGGCCATTAAGGAGTCAATAAACGGCCCCGTGGTAATTGATGGCGTACAGGTGGAGAACATCGACTTCAGCGACGACTACGAGCGCTCCATTGCGCTACGCATGAAAGCCGAAGTCGAAGTTAAGACCCGCGAGCAGATGCTGCAGACAGAGCAGGTCCAAGCGCAGATTCGTGTTACCCAGGCACAAGCCGAAGCCGACGCCAAGCTAGCCGAAGCCCGTGCCGACGCAGAAGCCACCCGTCTTCGTGGCGTGGCTGAAGCTGACGCGATCAAAGCGCGCGCCGAAGCACTGGCCAGCAACCAGAACTTGGTTGAGCTGACCAAGGCCGAACGCTGGGACGGGGCCTTGCCTACCACCGTATTACCTAACGGCGCGCTGCCGTTTATAGATGCGGTGCGGCAAACTAAATCAAGCCAATAGCCTTCTGCCACTCCAAAAAAGGCCAATGCATTACGCATTGGCCTTTTTCTAACCGCTAACAGCTCTATCTATATAGAGAAGGTCTCGCTCACACCATCTAACTACCCAAATTGACGCCGTCGCCGCAGTAATGATCGTGCTTCGGCGAACCTCAGTCACTTCAGAGAGACACCCTTTCTCACGGTAAAATTGGCACTCCTGCTCGCTACACTCAAAGATACCCAGACCATCTAGCCAACGCCCTCCTCAACCGACTTGAATGCAGATTAAAGAGCCAACGCCGAAGGGAAACTTTTCGCAGGCTTTTCAGCGCCCATAAAAAAATCCAGCCACCGCTACAGTGACTGGATTTCTTGGAGAATTATGGTCGGGACGGAGTGATTCGAACACTCGACCCCTAGCACCCCATGCCCGAGTGCGTTCCACGGGCCTTACTGGAACCGCAGTATTCTTCTGGCGCTCGCTGCAACCGAATGCCCAGAAATGCTTATAGGTGCGTGAGAAAGTCACGCAATAGTCACGCAGCAAATTCGCCTCCTATAAAGGAAGCGAACCCTCCTGGTTCGTCCTGAGCACGAACACCTATTCCCCTTCGATGTTCTTCTCGCAGTGTTCCTTGTCGAATCGATCAAGGAACTTGCACAGCACACAGGCCCATCGCTTTCCCTCGCGCGCAGCCTTCCCGGCTCGGCTACTGATCGTCTCGTCGACGCTTCCACCAAATGCAGCGTTAGCCAGTTGGTCATGAGCAACACCCAGCGTCCAGGCGCGCTTACTGCCGGCCAGCGCAGCAAACAGCATCCAGACACCGGCGACCATGGCTGCGACCATGCACAGAAACCACAGGCCAAGCATCGACAGCCGATTCATGGCTGAACCCAGATAGCCGCCTGCGCCAGGCCTGCGAGCATTAGAGCCTCACGCAGCTCATCTTGACCCGCCTGAATCACAGAGTTGTCAGCCAGCACCCAAGTCACTGTGCTGCCAGGCGGAGCCGCGTCGATGCCAAGGATTGCTCGCGCCATGCGGCCCTGGCTGGCCTCGTCACCATCGAATGTGTTGCCTGATGCAGTTGTTACCTTTATGCGGGAAACAGCAAGACCGCGCTGCTGCTTGAATGCAGCCCGCTCGCTGTCTTCTATCTCTTGCTCAGTCGGAGCCAGCCAGGTAGTCGTCCACTTGCCACTGATCTTTTCGTTTGGTCCCGGTCGGTGCATGCCGCTTGGAGGTTCGATCTCAACAAGAACATCAATCCCAAGCGCCGAAAGAATCTGTGCGCTTGGCTCAGCTGGGATACTGCAGTTCAACTCTTTGGATATTTCGCTAAGCGATACCGCTACGCCAGAATCTGACCTTACATACATGTATCACCTCAATAGTTCGGGAATGGGCCTGATTGCGTGGTGTAGTTCGCCGTATAGCGAGATATGCCCTTAGTGATCCGGATTTCATCCATCCAGCCGGTCCAGTAACCGGGCGCCGTGTTGTTGCCACGACCAAAGAAAAGCGGCTCGGAGTTTGAAACCAAAGTTCCTGAAACGGTTGCTGTTGAAACCAGCGTGCCGTTTAGGAATGTCCGATAGACATTGCCTGTTCTTGTGACCGCAAGCAGATACCAAGTCGCGGCAGCAAATGAAGAGCCAAAAGTAAGGTTTGATAACAGATCCCATCCGGTGCCGTTGGATGATGCATAGAAGCCTATCTGCGTGCCAATCTGGTAGATAACGAACGGCGCTGTCGCGGATGTCTCATACTTGCCAAGGATGTTTCTGTTGCCTGTAACAGAGTTTATATTTACCGCAAGCTCGATGGTAAAGTTTCCGCTACCGAAATCGAAAGCAGTAGAACTTGGGACAGATAGGTAGCTAGTCCCAGTTTGAAATATTGAACCGGTGCCGAATAGTTTTACGGCGGTTGTCGTAGTTGCCCCAGAGTAGGTGCTTGAATTCGCCAGCGGCCCAGAATCGACAACGGTAGAAGACCCATCCGCTTCATCGCCGTGAAACAGCAAAGAAACATTCGAAAAGTATGGATCAGCAGCAGCCGAAGGTATGACGCGGGATCTAATACGGTCGGCCAGCATCAGACATAGCTCCCGCCATCGTTAACGCTCCAGGTGGTGCCGCCATCAATAGTGCTGCCACTGATGATGTGCTTAGCAGTCAACGTCGGCGGCGTCCCAGTGACCCACTTAAACGAGGCTGGCCACGTCGCTACGTAGGTCGTTCCGCCCTCGATGAACAGCGTAAAGCTATGTGCACGGCCGGATGTTGCGCCGGTGATGGTGAACGTCGAGTTTGCCGACATCACCTTCTTCTTAACGTTGCTGACAGTCACATCAATGGCTAGCGCTGACATTGTTTCGAGGGTTTCGGAATAGCCCGCCAATTGAGGAGCGCCCCCCCAGGCCTGAACACCGCTGACCATCAAAAGCATCTGGCCATCAGTGCCTTTTGCCAGCCGCGTCCCAGCGCCTCCTGACCCGCCGACGATCATGTCGCCAGCAGTTGTCATCGGGTTTGCAAAGCCAGACGAAGCTGCAGCCCAAGTTGGAACGCCAGCTGTTAAAGTCAGCACATGACCGTTAGTGCCGGCCGCAAGCCTCGTTGGCGTACCAGAAGATCCACCGATAATCATGTCTCCTGATGCTGTCATCGGGTTTGTCAGGCCACCAGATGCCGCAGCCCACGCTACGGCACCGGCGACCATGGTCAGGACAAACCCATTTGTACCAGCTGCCAACCTTGTCGGGACGCCCGATGAACCGCCAACAATGATATCGGCGGCAGTAGTCATCGGGTTGGTTAGGCCTGTTC
>NZ_JBBNAH010000465.1:0-6770 GCF_037994325.1 Pseudomonas sp. | reverse complement strand
GTTCTCGCTGGCCTCCGCCTCCATGGCCGGCTCCGGCAAGCGGTACAAGCGCGACAGCTTGCCGTAATGGCGATGCTCCAGCTTTACCTCAACGGCCAGCGGCATACGCTTTTTCGCTTCAGCCGGGCTGAGGTCGCCGCTGGTGGGTGGCCACTGTTCCTGCCACTGACCTTTGTCATCGAGAAAACGCAGCTCCAGCGACTGCACGCCATCGAGCACTTTTTGCACCCGCGGTTGGCTATCGACAGCCTGATCGAGCACGTTCCAGTACAGCCGCTCCAGCTTTTCCCCAGCCAAGCGCCAACGCACGCGCTGCACTTGCGCACGGGCGCCGCCCAAGGGATTACGCCAACCGTTACGGCTGAATTCCAACGCCGCATTGCCATCGCTGGCGCCCAGCTCACCGAGCAAGGTGGCGCGCTCGTCGCCATAGGCATCGCGCACGCTGCGGTTAAGGGTCTGGTTGATATCGCGGTCCAAGGACGCAAAAGCACGGCTGAGTTCGCGCAGGTCACGCTCGTGCTGACGGGTGACCTCATCGGTCTTCAGCACCGTCGAGAGCATGCGGTACGTGCCCATGGCCAGCAGCGAAAAAATCGCCACGGCAATCATCACTTCCAACAGGGTGAAGCCCTGACTGTTACGCAAGAGCGGGCGCATCAGCTACGCACCGTCATAAACCCAGTCAGGCTATGCACCGAGCGTTCTTTCACCGGCCCGGTGCTGCCGCGCTCGGCCTTGGGCGCAACCCACACGGTGACGCGGCGCAGGCCCTTGTCGCTGGTGCTTTCAACTTCGCTGTGGGTTTCCCACTCGCGGCCGCCGTACTCCAGGCTTTTGTCTTCACGGCCCTCGCCTGGGGTGGGGAATTTCAGCTGCAATTCAGTGATGCGATTATCGGCAATCCAGCCGGCCAAGGTCTTGGCTTCCAGCTGTTGGGCGACGATCAAACTGCGGCTGCTGGCAGTTAATACCGAGGCCGCCACCGTGGCGAAAATCGCCAAGGCCACCAGCACTTCCAGCAAGGTAAACCCGCGTTGCCGGCTCATGGGCGGCTGTCCATTTCAGCGCTGGGCAATTGATAACCGTCGCTGGCCAACGCATAAGCATTGCCATCGGCGCGGCGCTCTTCCAGGCGCAGGCGAAACGGCGACAACTCGCCGCTGGACAAAATCAACAGCTGCGGCACTAGCGGTTCTTTTTTCTCGTCGCTGAGCGTGGCTTGCGACAGCCCTGGCTGGTCTTCTGCCGCCTGCGGCTCGGGCAATTTCAGCGCCTCGCCATCAAGCTCCAACACCAGGCGCAAGCTGGCCGGGGTGCGGTGTTCTTTCTGCGTGGGCGCATCAGCCCAGGTGCCTGAGGTGTTGTCGTAACTGAGCACGCGATAGCCCTCGGCATTCACCAGCAGGCCGTACTCCTGCCCATCCAGCACTGCCTCATCGGCCAGCACGCCAATCAACGCCGCCAGCCGTTCGGCTTCATTACGCAACTCGCGGCTGCCCGTGCCATTGCCGGTGGACAGCACCGCCAGGCTCACCAAGGTACCGATGATGACCAGCACCACCAGCAACTCGATCAGGGTAAAACCGCGGGCCTGGCGCATGGCGTGTTAGTTGTCCCAGTTGCCGATATCGGCGTCGTGGTCGCTGCCGCCTTCTTTGCCATCGGCGCCAAACGAGTACAGGTCAAACGGGCCTTTGGTGCCCGGCGCCAGGTACTGGTAGGGGTTGCCCCATGGGTCGACCGGCAGGCGCTTGAGGTAGCCGTCCTTGTTCCAGTTTTTCGGCGCCGGGTTGCCGCTGGGTTTCTTCACCAGCGCATCCAGGCCCTGCTGGGTGCTGGGGTAGGCAAAGTTATCGAGCTTGTACATATCCAGCGCCGCGGAAATGGCTTTCACATCACCACCGGCCACGGTGATTTTGGCCTGGTCCGGGCGGCTCATTACCTGCGGCACGATCAACGCGGCGAGGATGCCGAGGATGACCACCACCACCATAATTTCAATCAGCGTAAAGCCCGCTTGTTTAAAACTCCTTTTCACAGCTACCCCACCAGTTGGTTAAGAGAAAGAATCGGCAACAGAATGGCCAGCACAATCACCAGCACCACCGCGCCCATAAACACCAGCATGAACGGCTCGAACAAACCGACCATCATGGCAATGCGCGCCGCCAGATCGTTTTCCTGATTGCGCGCGGTGCGTGACAGCATCTGGTCCAGCTCGCCAGACTTTTCGCCGCTGGCAATCATGTGGCGCATCATCGGCGGGAACTCGTTGGTCTGCTCCAGGCTGCGGGTCAGGCTGCCGCCTTCGCGCACCTTTTGCGCGGCGATAATCACCTTGGCGCGAATCGAGCGATTGGTGATTACCTGCGACGAGATACCTAGCGCATCCACCAGCGGCACACCACTGCGGGTCAAAATCGCCAGGGTCGAGGCAAAGCGCGCGGTATCGGTGGCCCGCGCCAAGCGGCCAATCACCGGCAAACGCAGCAAAATAATGTGCCAACGCAAACGCGTGGCCTCCTGACGCAACGCCGCGCGGGCAGTGATCACCCCGCCCACCGCGCCAAGCACAAACAGCCAGCCCCAGTTTTTCACCAGGTCGCTGGCCGCGATCAGGCCGCGAGTCAGTGCCGGCAACTTCTGCCCGGAATCCAGGAACACCTTGACCACATCGGGCACCACATAACCGAGCAAAAAGCCGACGATGATCAGCGAGGTCGCCATCAAAATCAGCGGGTACAGCAACGCCAACTGCACCCGCTGACGCGACTGCTGACGCTGTTCGGTGTAATCGGCCAACTGCTCCAACACCAAGGACAAATGCCCCGCATGCTCACCCGCCGCTACCGTCGCGCGGTACAGCTCGGGGAAGGCCGACGGGTATTCCTTAAGGCTGGCCGCCAGGCTATTGCCCTCCAACACCCGCGAGCGCACCGCGAGCATCATCGACTTCACCCGCGGCGTTTCACTCTGCTCGGCCACCGCCGACAGCGCTTCCTCAATCGGCATCGCCGCTTGCACCAAGGTCGCCATTTGCCGGGTCAACAGCGCCAAGTCCGCCGCCGACAAACCACGCTGAAAACGCCAACTGCCACCGGCACTGTGTTCCTTGTGACTGCGGGTCGGTTTTACATCCAGCGGCGCCAGCTGTTTATCGCGCAGCAACTGCCGCACCTGACGCGCGCTATCACCCTCCATCACACCGCGGCGTTGCTGGCCGCGCAGGTCGAGGGCCACATATTCGAACGCCGCCATTACTCCTCCCGGCTCACACGCAACACTTCTTCCACCGTGGTAACGCCCGCCAACACATTGCGCCGGCCGTCATCACGAATACTCGGGCCGCTGGTGCGCGCGTGGCGGGTCATTTCCTGCTCGGAGGCGGCGTTGTGCACCAGGGTGCGCATATGGTCATCAAACACCACCAACTCATAAATACCGGTACGCCCGCGATAGCCAATCTGGTTGCACTCACTGCAGCCCTTAGCGTGATACAGCGTCGGCTGGGTGCTGGGGTCGATGGCCAACAACGCGCACTCAGCCTCATCCGCCTGATACGGCACCTTGCACACCGGGCACAGGGTGCGCACCAAACGCTGAGCCAAAACCCCAAGCAACGACGACGACAACAAAAACGGCTCAATGCCCATATCCACCAAGCGCGTGATAGCGCCGATGGCCGAGTTGGTGTGCAAGGTCGAGAGCACCAAGTGCCCGGTGAGCGAAGCCTGCACCGCGATCTCGGCAGTCTCCTTGTCACGGATTTCGCCGACCATCACCACGTCCGGGTCTTGGCGCAAAATCGCCCGCAAGCCGCGAGCAAAGGTCATATCCACCTTGGCATTTACCTGGGTTTGGCCGACGCCCTCCAAGTGGTATTCGATAGGGTCTTCTACCGTGAGGATATTGCGCGTGCCCGTGTTCAGGCTCACCAGGCTGGCATACAGCGTGGTGGTTTTACCCGAACCCGTAGGCCCGGTGACCAGGATGATGCCGTGGGGTTTCTTTACCACGTCTTCCATCAAACGCTGATCGCGCGGACTCATGCCCAAGTGAGTCAGGGTCAGCCGCCCGGCCTGCTTATCCAGCAACCGCAACACCACCCGCTCGCCGTTGGCCGACGGCAAGGTCGACACCCGCACATCCACCTCGCGCCCGCCCACCCGCAGGGAAATACGCCCATCCTGCGGCACCCGCTTCTCCGCGATATCCAGCTTGGCCATCACCTTGATCCGCGACACCAACAAGCCGGCCAACTCCCGACGCGGCTGCACCATCTCGCGCAAAATACCGTCGATACGAAAGCGCACCACCAAGCGTTTCTCAAAGGTCTCCACATGGATGTCCGAGGCGTTTTCCTTCACCGCCTCGGAGAGGATGGCGTTGATGAGCCGAATGATCGGCGCATCGTCCTCCTGCTCCATCAAGTCTTCGGTTTCCGGCAAGCGTTCCGCCAGGCTGGCCAAATCCATATCGTCACCCAGGCCCTCCACCATCTGCATGGCCGCGGAAGAATCCTGCTGATACGCCTCGCTCAACGCCTGATCAAACGCCGCGCCATCCACCTCCACCACATCCAACGCCTGCCCAGCAAAACGCAACGCCTCCCCCACCGCCATCAACGACGCACCAGGGCGAAACACCACCCGCACCCCGTCCTCGCCCACCTGCAACAACACCCCATGGCGCTTAGCAAACGCAAACGGCAAACGCCGTACCACCACCGGTTCGGTAGAGGTGTCGAGAGGAGAGAGAGAAAGGGGAACCGACATTGCACAATCCATGTGAAAACAGCGACGGGAACACGGGCCCGTGCATCCCGGAAACAGCGCCAGACGGGGGCTGGCTAAGTGCCGGCAATTAAATCACAGGTTGAGGGGGGAATTGGTGCGGGAGTGCGCAGGGAATGGGGGCAGTTTGTCGGATATGCAGCATTGTATTTCTGATTCCGCCGGCAGCACCCAGCCGATCAAATAAAACGACTCAGCGGGATCGACTCACCATGAATTGAAGCAATGCTTCGTCATCGAAAAGTTGCTCTTCACCATCGACAAGGACCGGCGCCAAACACCAATCCTCGCAATCAAGACTAACAATGCGCAGCACTTCTCCGGACTCAAGCCAAAGCACTGGCGACAATACCGAACAACCCGCAGCCTCAAGCGCCGCAATCAGCTCCTGAACAGCCGAGTGATCAAACTCAACGTCCCATCCTGCTTGCACGGTATGGCTATCCAGCCGATGGAGCAGAACCGGCTCATCGATAGGCTCCACCGCCCGGAACATTGCCCTCCACTGCGCGGCGACATCTTCCTCAAATAAAGGCTTACGAGAACCAACATTTAACTCAAGCTGCGAGGACGCTAGAGCGGTGTCGTTACGCAGCAGGCAATAGAATCCGTTTTCCATCGAAGGTTATCCGCTCAGCTTCATCGACTGACTCGTAGACACTGTCGAAATATGCCTGCAAGTCAGGTGCAAAATCTCGGGCAAAAAAGCGACGGCAAAACTCTACGAACCAAGAGTTTTCATAAGCGCTAGCTTCCTGAGCAGCACCGCTAAAAAGCGCCGCCAGAAACTCACTAGAACCTTCCTCAAGTTTTTCTCTATAAGTGCCTAGCACACCTGAGTCAAAATCCTTCTCGATGTCCGCAAACAACACTGGCGTCAAGCTTTCTGCAGCCCTACCTCTATATGCCAAGAGCCAAAAAACATCCGCCAAGCGATAGTGCAATTGTTCTGTAGACGCTAAAAAATCCCGTCTAACAAAAGCGATCATATTCCAGCGATCTAGCAAGAGTGGATATTCTAATAATTTCCCAAACTTAATGGGAGAGCCCATCAAATCTGTGATGACTTCATTAGAGTGCGATGAACCATAAACCTCAAAATAACGACAAAACTCTTCTTCGGTAACGGTAGGGGCGCACAAACATAAGGCGAGCGGTGCAAAAGCCGGCGTCATTCCTTCGCCACCTTCTTTCTGCAAGCCTAACTCTCCGGTAAAGTGCAGAGTCTTGAGCCGTGCATCGAAGTCTTTGGATGCACGACCAACAAACCGTTTACAGAAATCAGAGACTTGCTCGAACAGCTCACGACGCTCGTCCGACTTAGGGTCGTCAAGACTCTCATAAACTAGAGTTAAAACTTCTGGCATTAGTCATCCTCCGTACGCGCACAGCCTCGCTCGGCAACCTTTCTGCCAAGTTTTTGTCTTAATCGATAAGATCATTCGACCAAATGAGAGCAGATTTATTTTCACCGCTCTAATTTCGAGCTCCTAAAATAAATACTGACAATTTTACTTGTTGAAAACTTAGCTTTGCCTTCCCAAAAGCAAGGCCCTCAGACCTTGCCAACATAACGCGCCCTGCCGTTTGGCGTTACTGCCACAAAACTATTTTATCTTCCAACCGATAAAAAACAACGCGTTTGTCACCGTTAGTAAATTGAAGTTCCAACTCACCAGGCGTTTCAAGTAAGGTAATACCTTGGATTATCGGAGAATCAATTAGATCATTACAATCAAGATCAAACAGCTCTGCCGTTTTGCAATTCAAAATTCTTACTTGGGGGAAGCCAGGATCTTCCAGATAGCAAACCATGGCGACGATATCCAGTTTCTCGTGCCAGGATGCCGCCACCAACTCGCTCTCGTCCCCCTCTGCAAAAAGCTCAGCGCCGAGGGTATGGGCCAACAGCGCTTTATCAGCCAAAACCCGCTTATCGTAATTTTTCATTTGAAGTTTCATATCAATCTTTTT
>NZ_JBBNAH010000464.1:0-3669 GCF_037994325.1 Pseudomonas sp. | reverse complement strand
CCATCAGCCTGATCCGCTATATGAACGCCGACCACCGCGCCACCACCGACGAGCTCTACGCCGCTGGCGCGACGTTTACCCTACTGGCCTGGGCCTTCGCCCACCTCTACACCTTCTGCCAACTGCTACTGCCCGGCAGCTTTGGCGCGCTGATCAACCCCGACGGGCTGCGCAGCTGGATGGAACTGCTATTTCTGAGCTTTACCACCCTCTCAGGCGTTGGCCTGGGCGACATCATCCCGCTCACCCCGATGGCGCGCTCGCTGGTAATGATCGAAGAATTTGTCGGCGTGATGTACCTGGCGCTGGTGGTGTCGCGCTTGATTGCACTGACGGTGATCAAACGCTAGGGCGTACTCAACAAATGCGTGCACGCGTGGCAATAACCGTTGCCCTACGCAGGCGCAAGCAATGCCGTTCGGCTAATTTTCTATGCAATTTGAAACTGCTGCTAACCTATTCTTGCCCTCGAGATTAAACGGAATATTTGGCTTTTCTCATGCATAAGGAACTGCGCAATGAAAGAAGAAGCGGCAAGGGAGCTTTTTGATTCTAGATTTCTACCTGCATTTAAACTCCACTACCCCAGCATGGCGGACACTGAATTTTTCGTAGATCCGGACAGTATGGAAATAGATGGCGGTGGTAGCCCAGGACTGGTGCTATTAACAAAAGGCGCCTGCGAACAAGCCGATTACTTAGTCAAGTTTGCTATTGCTCACGAAACCGCCCACGGCGTCGTATTTCTGGAGTGCGAAAAACAAGGCGTTAACTGCCCCAACCCGGAAGGCATCACGCGAAAAAAACATGAAGCCTGGGCCGATTTGATAGCAACAAAAGTCTTAATTACCCAACTTCCTGAGTTTTGGGCTCTAGTCGCTGCCAACTTAGATCTCCTCGTTAGCGTACTGGGTATTGATACTGGCTCTCACCCTTCTGGCAAGGTACGTGTAAAGCTAATCAGGGAATATGCATCCGCCTACGATCAAGCAAGCGTTCCCGTATCAAAAGGATTTTTGAGAACTATATTTTGCTGCGGTTCAAGCAAGCCTAACAACCCTGTACAGCGAAGAGAGAAAGCATTTAACGCATGCTTTGCAAAGATTTACACGACTACTTTATAAAGAAGGTAGTTCAGGTGGGGGACGCGATCTTAGGGTTAATTGGCAGCGGATTTATTAAACGGCTGAATAACACCAGCGAATTAGCGCAGATAAATAAGCCCGACCCTTTTTTTGGCACACCGATCAACCCTGACGCGCTGCGCAATTGGATGGAGCTGCTATTTCTCAGCTTTACCACCTGTCTGGCGTTGGCCTGGGCGACATCATCCCGCTCACCCCGATGGAACGCTCGCTGGTGATGATCGAGGAATTTGTCGGCGTGATGCACCTGGCACTGGTGGTGTCGCGCTTGATTGCGCTGACGGTGATCAAACGCTAACCCCGTCGTCCCCGCGCAGGCGGGGACCCAGACTCGCCCAGCAAACTGCAATCCCCCGCCCCACTCTGGATTCCCGCCTACGCGGGAATGACGGTATCGCCCCACCAACCTCCGTCGTCCCCGCCCAGGCGGGGACCCAGGCTCGCCCAGCAAACCGCATACCCCTGCCCAAACCGGATTCCCGCCTACGCGGGAATGACGGCGTTAACCCAACCAACTCCCGTCGTCCCCGCGAAGGCAGGGCCCCAGGCTCGCCCAGCAAACCGCATACCCTGCCCCACTCTGGATTCCCGCCTACGCGGAAATGGCGGCGTTAACCCAACCAACCCCGTCGTCCCCGCGCAGGCGGGGACCCAGACTCGCCCAGCAAACCGCGAACCCCTGCCCCACTCTGGATTCCCGCCTACGCGGGATGACGGTGTTAACCCGACCAACCCCCGTCGTCCCCGCGCAGGCGGGGACCCAGGCTCGCCCGGCAAACCGCGTTCCCCCGCCACACTCTGGACTCCTGCCTACACAGAAATAACGCTGCTAAACGTCACCCCCGCTCACTCTGCGGCCCCACACTCGCCAGCGCTTTATCCACCAACCGCTGCACCCACCCAGCATCATGCGTATTCACCACGCCATAGCGATCAGGCGGAAAAAACAGCCAATGGTGAGCCACCTCGGCCAAGTGCTTTAGCTCATCAGCCGTTAGCCAATACGGGGTAGTGACCATGGGAATCGGCGCGCCGCTAAAGTGTTGACCAAGGGAAATATGGGTTCCCGGCGCAAAGGCGACGCTCAGCTCTGCCCTCGGCTGCAGATGGCAGTGCGCGTCCGGCATCTGCCCTTCTCGGGAATAGCTAAAGCCCCCCGAAAAACCCTTCTTCACCACCAACCAATGCCCCGCCGTGGTCTTGGCCAACACCCACTGCGCCACCCCACTGTCTTGCACACTCTTAAGCTCGCCATCGGCCCACAGCGTTAGCGTGTTGCAGTCCGGGTCATAGCTGTTGGCCCACACACTAAAACCCTCGACCAACGTATGGCGCTCCACCTCAACCACGCCCGCCTCCGGCATGCGCTGCCAATAACGCGTGGTCGGGTCGTGCTTATCGCGCCAGTAATTGCGCAACGCCCAGGCCGCGGTAAACACCACCGTCGCCACCGCCAGCCAAGCAAAGGAGCCACCAATAATGCCGTCGACATCCAAACCGCCGTCGAAAATGCCCCGATAGAGCAACAACCCCAGCAAAAACACCAAGCCCGGCAGCATCGGGCCAAAGCACAACGGTGGCAGCAACACCGACAGCCAACTGAACTGATGCACCACCCCGTACTGCTTGGCCCAGGCCAAATGCTCAGCCGACATCGGCAGCTGCTCACGCGGGGCAATATGCGCGTCGGGCGTATGAAAGCGGATATACCGCGCGTACGGGTCGTTAGTCATAGGCAACGTCAGTGAGTGAGCGTGATAGATAAACAACACAAGCGCCTTACAAATCCAGATTCAACACCTCATGGGCGCGCTCACCGATAAAGCCCCTTAACCACTGCGCATGAAACTCCATCTCCGCCAATGGAAAATGCATACCCAGCCGATGCTCAACCACCTTGCCCCCAGGCCCGGTAAACGCCACCTGAAAGTGCCCAGAGGTGTCGTAACTAGCCATTAAATAAGGCCTGACACTGAGAATGTCGCTAAAAGGCACCTGCACCTCAGCCGGTTTGCGCAGCGGCCGGGTTTGCGTAAACGTAAACAACTGCTGCGCCCCATCAAACGTAAACGCCAACACCCGTGGCGCCGACGCCGCCCAACGCAACATCCCCGCCGCCAACAACGCCGTACCCAACAACGGCGCGTAAAACCACGGATCAGTAAGGCTCTGCACAAAAGTCAGTGGCACCCCCTTTAACGCCTCCACCGCCGTAATCAGCAACAGCGTTAGCCCATACACCGGCAAGGTCACCACCAACACAAAAACAAACGCCACCGCCGCCAGCGAATTGCCGCCGCCAGGGGGGAGTTCGTCGGTGTACTGCCAGATGGGCGGGTGTGTAGCTTTAATTTCGGTATGGCAAATCATGGTCAACCTTAGGCACGGGACACAACGCTAAACCAATCGACCAAGCCCGCTGAAACGAAGCCAGATTTACCGCTGGTAAAAACAAAAAACCTACGCACTGCACGTAGGTTTTTGTTGGCTACCGCTCAACGATCACGGCAACGGCGGAACACCA
>NZ_JBBNAH010000463.1:0-12723 GCF_037994325.1 Pseudomonas sp. | reverse complement strand
TTGCTCTCAGCGCTCGGCCCGCAGCAAAGCCTGCGCCGTGGCCTGGGCCTGGTGGTGTATGTGGTGTTTCTGCTGTGCCTGATTATTACCGTGGTGCCGCTTGGCGCTGTTCTGAAAAAGCTGTTGGCGCCGGTGTTCAAAGCCCGTACCCAGCGGCAGAAAGCCTACTTTGCCGGTCCGTCTGGTGAGTGATGGGTGCCCGCACGGCGTGTTTGACGCCGCCTTGCGCGCCCTGAAGTGACTCGAGGAAGTCCCGTGGTACAACCCGTATTTATCAACCGCATCAGCGCCTTTTTGCCCCATAACGCCGTCAGCAATGACGACATGGAAGCGCGCCTGGGCATCGTCGGCGACCGACCTTCGCGCGCGCGCAAGCTGGTGCTGCGCAGCAACGGCATTCAACAGCGTCACTATGTGATCGACCCCGCCACCGGCGAGCCGAGCATGAACAACGCCCAGGTGAGTGCCGCTGCCATTCGCGGCCTGGCCGGCAATGGCTTTGAACTTGACCAGCTCGATTGCCTGGTGGCCAGCACGTCTTCGCCCGACCAAGTGATGCCCAACCATGCGGTGATGGTGCATGGCGAACTGAGCAACCCGCCGTGCGAAGTGGTGTCCACCGCCGGCATCTGCCTGTGTGGCATGAGCGCGCTGAAATACGCCTGGCTTAGTGTTGCCAGCGGCGAAAGCCAAAACGCGGTGGCCTGCGGTTCGGAAGTGGCCTCGGTGTTGATGCAGGCAAAAAACTTCAACGCCGAATACGAAAGCCGCGTTGAAGAGCTGGAAATCCACCCGGAAATCGCTTTTGAAAAGGACTTTCTGCGCTGGATGCTTTCCGATGGCGCCGGCGCCGTGTTGGTACAAAACCGCGCCAATAGCAGCGGCTTGAGCCTGCGCATCGATTGGTTGGATATTTACTCCTTCGCCGACCAGATGCCCGCCTGCATGTACGCCGGCGCCGATATGGTGGACGGCCAGCTCACCGGCTGGAGTCGCTACGATAGCGACGAACGCGGCCGCCGTTCGATTATGGCGATCAAGCAAAACGTCAAACTGCTTAACGACAATATCGTTAAGTACACGGTGGAGGAGGCGCTGCAGCGGATCATGTCCAAACGCAGCCTGCATGCCGACGACATCGACCTGTTCTTGCCCCATTACTCCTCGGCGTTTTTCCGCGACCGCTTGGCCGTTGGCCTGCGCAATGCCGACTTGCCGATTCCCCAGGAGCGTTGGTTTACCAACCTCACCAGCAAGGGCAATACCGGCGCGGCGTCGATTTTTATCATGCTTGAAGAGCTGTTTAACGGTGGCGCGCTGAAGAGCGGCCAGCGCCTGCTCTGCTATGTGCCCGAAAGCGGGCGCTTTTCCAGTGCCTTTATGCATCTGACGGTGGTTGGCGATGAAGCTTAATGACGTGCCGCAAGACCACAGCTCCACCTACGGCGGCCACAGCAAATTGGTTTACGCGGTAGACGCCGACGGCCATTACCAGGGCTCGCAAAGCGATGGCTGGGAGCCGGAAGCCTATGCCACGCAGCTCGCCGTGGCTGAGTTGGAGGCGCAGGAAGCTGAGGCTAAAGCCGCTTGGCAACGTGGCGAGCTATCACCGCTGAAATGCCTGATGTACTGCTACCGCATGGATGAACCGGCGTTGGCGCAGATCACCGGGTTGTTTCAATGGCGTATTCGCCGGCACTTTCGTCCGGCCATCTACCGGCGCCTACCAGCGCGCATTCTGGCCCGTTACGCCGAGGCCTTTGGCCTGCCGCTAGCGACCCTGACTGACTACCAAAAAACGCTCAATCAAAAGGATGTGGCATGAGCAGTTTCCAACACCGGCAAAGCGCCCACTGCGAAAGCGGTGTAATGGCCAGCCTACTGACCCACGCCGGTTTGCCGATGAGCGAGCCGATGGCATTTGGCTTGGCCTCGGGCCTGGCGTTTGCCTATCTACCGATTGTTAAACTCAGTGGCATGCCGCTGATTGCCTATCGCATGCCGCCCAAGCACCTGATCAAAACCCTGAGCAAACGCCTGGGCGCCAAGCTGCATACGCAAACCTTTGCGAATCCGGAGCACGGGCGCTTGGCGTTGGATGCGGCATTGGCCGGCGGCCGCTTGGCCGGCCTGCAAAGCTCGGTGTTCTGGCTGCCGTACTTTCCGCCCGAGATGCGCTTTCACTTTAATGCCCACAACCTGTTGGCCTACGGCCGTGACGGCAACGACTACCTGATCAGCGACCCGGTGTTTGAAGAACCGGTTCGCTGCGCCAGCGAAGACCTGCAAAAAGCCCGCTTCGCCAAAGGCGCGTTGGCCGCCAAGGGCTTGATGTATTGGTTGGACGATGTGCCGTTGGAGCAGGACTGGCACAAACTGATTCGCCAGAGCGTGCTCTCCACCGCGCGCATTCTCGACGGCATGCCCTTGCCGTGGATCGGCATTCGCGGCATTCAGCACCTGGCCAGCAAGGTCGAACAGCTCGACCCGGCGCAGCAGAAATACAACCGCCTGTACCTGACCCATATCGTGCGTATGCAGGAAGAAATCGGTACCGGCGGCGCGGGCTTTCGCTTTATGTACGCGAGCTTTTTGCAGGAGGCGGGCGAGAAACTGGGCGACGCCAGCTTGCGCGAAGCCTCGACGCAGCTCACCGCCATTGGCGACAACTGGCGGCAGTTCGCCTCGGCCTGTGTACGCGCCAGCCGCAGCAAAACCGAAGCGCCGAATTTTGCCCCGATTGCAGATTCGTTAAGGGCGATTGCCCTGCAGGAGCGGGCGTTGATGAAAGAGTTGGGGGCGTGGGCAAAACGCAAAGGGTAATGGACGCTCTGGGGTTGCCGATCCTCACGCATTCCTATCCGCGATTCTGGATTCCCGCCTGCGCGGGAATGACGGTGGTCTTGCAAAAAACGCCGTCGTCCCCGCGCAGGCGGGGACCCAGAATTCAGCAGGAGAACCCGTTAGTTAAGAGCGAGCTGTTGTACCTGAACGCCAGCGCTTAGCTCGCCAAAGCTGTTGGCAGCCAGCTCGCCGTCCCCCTCCAGCAATACCCCCTGCACCAAAAAGTCCCCTTGCTCATCCACCACCAGCAACAACGCCTGGCTGACCACGCCATCGTGCAAATCCACCTGCGCTAAACCCAGTAACTGCGACCACGCCCGAGGCCCGCCGCCGATAAACAGGTTCGGCCCTTCCAACCCCAGCTGCTGCGCGACATGAAAGCCGGCGGCATTGCTTACGCTGTTCACAAACTCAAATGGCTTGGGTTGTTTGTGTTGCACGCATACGGCTTCGAGCAGGGCGATCATGGTCGGCCGTGCCGGGTGACGCGAGGCCAGGTACAGGCCGCAGTCGCTACGGATGTATTCCTTGATGGCCGCAGCGCCGAGCAGTGCCTGAAAAATCAAACGGTCGATACGCCGTGGTGGGGTGCTGAGCCAGTGGCTAAGGGCGACTTTCAGGTCTTTGTCGCTGGTGCTGGCCAGGCCATGAATTTCACTGGCGGCAATAACCTTCATTGCTCACCTCCTACGGCGCAGCATTGCAAAACCAGGCTGGCGTTGTTGCCGCCAAAGCCGAAGAAGTTAGCCAGCAATACGGCGTCCTCATCCAGCAAAATCGGCTCGGCGCTCAAGGGCAGAGTGGCCTCGCTGGCGTAATCCAGCCCTGGCAGTTGCCCCTGTTGCAGGGCGTGCATCAAAAGCAAGGTTTCGCTTAAACCGCAGGCGCCCAGCGTATGGCCGAGCCAGGGTTTAAGTGCGCACAGGGCCGGCATCTGCTCGCCATACAGGCTGAGCATGCCGTTGCGTTCGGCCACATCGTTGGCTTGGGTGGCGGTGCCGTGCAGTTTTACCAGCGCGATGTCAGCGGCTTGCTGCCCGGCGCTGCGCAGGGCGCGTTGCATGACCAGGTCGATATGGCTGCCATCTTCGCGGGTGGTGGTCAGGCTGCTGGTGTCGCACGCGCTATAACCGCCAAGCAAACGGGCCAAGGGCGCAGCGCCTGGCTGCAAGGCGAGCAGGGCGGCGGCGTAGGTTTCGCCGAGCACCAGGCCATCGCGCTGCGGATGAAACGGCCGGTAGTGGCCGCTGGGGCTCAGTAAATCAAGCGCGCCAAAACCTTGCATGGCCAAGGCACTCGGCGTTTCAAAGGCCAGCACCACGGCACGGGCAAACTGGCCGCTGGCGAGCATGCGCGCACCATAGAGCAGGCCGTTGGCGGCGCTGGTACAGGCGGTGTTCAAGGTGAACGCTTCGGCAAAGCCCCAGCGCTGGCGCAGCTCTTCGGCAATGCGATCAAGCGAGGTGGAGTTGTCCGGCTGAAAGCGGCCTTGCTCAGCTGCGATGGCTTCCAACTCGACGATATCCAGGCTGGTGCTGGCCACGATCAGCAGGCAGTCATCCAGAGCGCCAGGTGCAGCGCCGAGGGTTTCGCGTAGCAGGCGATCTAGGCGCTGGTCGAATGGCTGCGCTGTTCCAGGCGCGTACAGGTAGGGCCGCGGCTGCTGCAATTCGTGCAGCAAAAATGCTCGGCCATGGGCGTGCCGACCATCAGCCATGGCCTGGCTGGCGCCAGCCAAGTCGTCGCCAAGCGCGCAATGCAAGGCGCCGCGTTGCAGGTAGACCGGAGTCACTGCGCCTGCCTGATATACGCCGCAATGGTGGCAATGGTGTTAAGGATACGGCGGCCGTCTTTGGCCCCTTCAATGCGCACGTTGTAGTGCTGCTGCAAGGCCAGGGACACCTGCAAGGCGTCGAGGCTGTCCATTTGAATGCGGCTTTTGGGGCCGAATAGCGGTTCGTCGTCGCTGATGCTTTGCCAGTCGATATCGTCTTCTTTATCGCATTCGCGGATCAGCAATTGCTTGAGCTGTTGTTCTAGTAGTGTGTGGTCCATTGCGTGTGCTGCACTCGTTGCTTAAACAGAAACAGCCCCAGCGAACCCAGCGCTGCGGCAAGCAGCAGCAGGCGAATGCAGTAGGGGGCGATGTCCGCCAGTGAGCCGTGGCCCACCAGCAGGGTGAGAAAGGCGTCCAGCGCCCAACTCATGGGAGACACTTCAGCCAGTTGGGCCATGGCCGCCGGCATTACGCTTTTGGGCACCATGATGCCGCCGATGGCCGCCAGCAAAATATTGATGCCGCCGCCGAGTAATAGTGCCTGCTCCGTGCTGCGTGCCACCGCGGCCAAGAGCAGGCCGAGGCAACTGGTGGTCAGAGCAATGCAAATGGCCAGCGCGGCATAAGCCAGCGGGTTGCCCGGCAAGCTCAACGGCGCCAAACCCAGGGCCGGCAAACCATAAACCCCCAACGCCAGCAGCACGGCGAACTGCACCAGGTTCAAGGCCATATACGGCAGCACCTTGCTCAGCACCAGGGTGCGCAGGCTTAAGCCCATGCAGCGCAGGCGTAATAACGTGCCGCTTTGCTGTTCGCGCTGAAAGCCACCGGCCATGGGCAGCACCACAAAGAACATGCCGAAAATCAGCCAAGCCGGCACGCTCATTTGCGTGGCGTTGGCTTGGCTGCTGAGGTCGCCGTTGGCCAGTTGTTGCTGCTCATCAATCTGGCTTTGCGTGCGTTGCTGAATCAGTTCCAGGCGCTCGTTGGCACTGAGCTGGGCATCCAGCGCGCCGCTGTCTTGCAGGTAGGCGAGCAAACGGGTTTGCGCCAGGGCGATGCCGACTGCACTGTGCAAGCGTTGGCGAGAAAGGCGGTCAAACTGCGCCGGGAAACTCAGGCTCGGGCCGATGTGCGGAGTGGTTAGCAAGGTCTCAGAAAAGTCGGCAGGTAGGCGCACATTGGCCATGCCGGCGGTGGCCGTGGCACTGATCGAACTGTGTGGCAGTTGTGCCTGCAAAGCGCTGCGGAAGAACGCGCCAGCCTCGCTGGGTGTTGGGATTTCCAGGCTCAACTGCAACGGTGGCAAACGGTCCTGCATATAGCTGGACATGGCCCCGGCCATCAGCAGCAAAAACAGCGCCGGCATAATAAACAGCACCGCCAAGGCGTGCGGGTCGCGGCCCAGCAGCAGCACTTCTTTGCGCACCAGCGCTAGCAATCTCATAGCTGACCGCCATTCAGGCGCAGGTACAACTGCTCAAGGGATGGCCGACCAAAACGCATCAGCGTGGGCAGTGGTGCTTGGCTGGCGATGAATTCGCTGATTACCGCCAATTGCGTGCCATCCAACGCGGCAATGCGCAGGCCTCTGGGCAGTATTTCGGCGCTTAACTCCAGGCGGGTCAGCACGGCATCGAGCCCTGCCGGCGGTTGCTCGGGCCATTCCAGCAGCAGGCCATGTTCGGCACCGAGCAGTTGGCTAGTGTCCAGGTCCAGGCGCACTTGGCCTTCGTGCAGCAACAAAATCCGTTGGGCCACGCGCTCGACTTCTTCCAGGTAATGGCTGGTGTAGATCACCGCTTTACCGGAGGCGGTTAGCTGTTCAACGGCTGCCAGTAGCAGCTGCCGGCTTTGCGCATCGACGCCCACGGTAGCTTCGTCGAACAAGTAAAGCTGGGCGGGTTGCAGCAGGCCGATGGCGAAGTTCAGCCGACGCTGTTCACCACCGGAAAGGCTGTCGGCGCGGCGGTTGAGTTTGTCTTCCAGTGCTGTGCATTCGATGCACAGTTGCAGGCGCTGGCGGCGCTCAGCGCCACGCAGGCGATAGAGGTCGGCGAACAGCTCGAGGTTTTCTTTTACCTTTAACCCGGCATAAAACGCCAATTGCTGCGGCACCAACGCCAGGCTGCGTGGGCCTTGCCAAAGCAACTCGCCTTGCTGTGGCTGTAGCACGTTACTTAGCAGCGAGAGCAGGGTGGTTTTGCCCGCGCCATTGCTGCCCAAAAGCCCCAGGCATTGGCCGGCGCGCAGGTGCAGGTTGATCGCCTGCAAGGCCGCGCGTTCGCTGTTGGGGTAGCGATAGCCGAGGTTACGTAGCTCAAGCACGGACCAGCACCAGCAGCAGTTTGCCGTCCAGCAAAAGGTGGTCGTTATGGTGAATGCTAAAGGCGTATAACGCGCCGCCAGGGCTTAGTGCTTCCTGGGTGGCGGCCACCACTAATGCGCCGTCGCGCACCGCCGGCTCATGGTGCAAGTGCAACTGCGAGAGCTTGCCGACCAGGGCCATTTCAATGGCACTGTCATCGCCGTATAAGGCACCATGCGCGGCACAAAGCTGGGCAGCCGCTTCGAACAACAAGCACGGCGAAGCGTCGCGACCCAAGGTGGCCAGGTGCTGCCAGGCGCTAAGGCCGGCAATGCTCAGGGCGTCGTGGCCGAGCAAGTGGTCCAGCCAAAGGGCGCTGCCTTGGTGGGGCAGCAGCTTGTGCAGTTGTGTGCGATCCATTGCGTGCCGGGTCAAATTCGCTGGGCCGGCAGTGTATCAGAGGGCTTGCAAGCGGCGCAGCGCCTGCGGTGTGCGTGTATCGCAAGGTCCGATAAAAGGAGAAAAATATGTGGCAACAATGGCTGGCATTTGCCGTGGGAAGTGGCGTGCTGGTGGGGATCTCCTGGCGCGCCATGGGCCATCCGCAGTCCCATGGGTTTTACCGCTTTTGGGCCTGGGAGCTGATGCTGGCGCTGCTGGTGCTGAACGCGCCGGTGTGGTTTGTCGACCGTTTTGCCTTGCACCAGGAGGTGTCGTGGCTGCTGTTGTTTCTCTCGCTGGTGGTGCTGGGGTTAGGCACCTATCAGTTGCGTCGCGATGGTCGGCCGAGTGCAGAGCAGCGTACCGATGAAGAGTTGTATGCCTTTGAGCGCACCTCGCAACTGGTCAGCGGCGGCATCTATGCGCTGATTCGCCACCCGCTATATTGCTCGTTGCTGCTGCTCACCTGGGGCATCTGCTGCAAGCAATTGAACCTGCTGACGGTGGTGTTGGCGTTTATAGCCAGTGCGCTTCTGTATCTGGCCGCCAAGCGCGATGAAGCCGAATGCATCGAGTTTTTTGGCCAGGCCTATCGCGACTATATGCAGCGCACCAAGATGTTTGTGCCGTATGTGTTTTGAAGGCCGTTGGCTCGTAGGGTGTGCTGTGCGCACCGAGCGATTAACGCGTGTACGCCTTGGTGCGCACAGCGCACCCTACAGGGCAGACCGCGTTTAGCCCTTGCCCTTGGTGCGCACCATATTCGGTCCGCCGTTCTTTTCCAGGTGCTGAATGATGATGCTGCCGACGTCCTTGCCGGTGGTCACTTCAATGCCTTCCAGCCCTGGCGATGAGTTCACTTCCATCACCAACGGGCCGTGGTTGGAGCGCAGGATATCCACGCCAGCCACCGACAAGCCCATCACCTTGGCTGCGCGAATGGCGGTCATGCGTTCTTCCGGGGTGATTTTGATCAGGCTGGCGGTGCCGCCGCGATGCAGGTTGGAGCGGAATTCGCCGGGCTTGGCCTGACGTTTCATCGAGGCAATCACCTTGTCGCCAACAACAAAACAGCGAATATCAGCGCCGCCCGCTTCCTTGATGTACTCCTGCACCATGATGTTTTGCTTGAGGCCCATAAAGGCCTCGATCACCGATTCGGCGGCCTTCTCGGTTTCACACAACACCACGCCAATGCCTTGCGTGCCTTCCAATACTTTGATCACCAGCGGGGCGCCGTTGACCATCTGAATCAGGTCGGGAATGTCATCCGGCGAGTGGGCAAAGCCGGTCACCGGCAAGCCAATGCCACGGCGTGACAGCAGTTGCAGCGAACGCAGTTTGTCCCGCGAGCGGGCGATGGCCACCGATTCGTTCAGCGGAAACACGCCCATCATTTCGAACTGACGCAGCACCGCGCAGCCGTAAAACGTGACCGATGCGCCGATGCGGGGAATCACCGCATCAAACCCTTCCAGCGGTTTGCCGCGGTAGTGAATCTGCGGCTTGTGGCTGGCGATGTTCATATAGGCGCGCAAGGTGTCGATGACCACCATTTCATGCCCGCGTTGCTCACCCGCTTCAACCAGGCGGCGGGTGGAATACAGACGCGGGTTACGCGACAGCACAGCAATCTTCATGCAGCACCTGTGGAAGTGGTGGAGGTGGGGAACACCGGTTTGTCCTGGACATAACGAAGCCCTGGGTTGACCACCAAGTGGCCTTCGACCAGGGCTTTGGAGCCGAGCAGTAAGCGATAACGCATGGCCTTGCGGCAGGCCAGGGTGAATTCCACCTGCCAGACCCGGTCACCGAGCGCCAGGCTGGTACGGATTACGTAACGGACCTGGGTGTGACCGTTGGAGCTCTTAATGGTTTTAACTGCTACCAGCGGCGCTTCGCAGTGGCGGTGGCGCAATTGCACCAAGGTGCCGAGGTGGGCGGTGAAACGCACCCACGGCTGGCCGTCGCGCTGGAATTCAACGATGTCGGTGGCATGCAAGCTGGAGGTGCTGGCGCCGGTGTCGATCTTGGCCCGCAGGCCCGCCACGCCGAGGTCCGGCAGGGCGATCCATTCTTTCAGGCCGACGACGGTGAGATGATCGAACGTCTTCAAAAGGGGCAGTCCGCAAAAGGTGTCCGGATTCTAGCTGCGGGTTATGACAACCGCACCCGTGGATGATTGGATAGAGTAAGACTTCACGTAACGAGCAGGCACTTAATGAAAGAACACGAAGACGACAACAAGGTACGCCTGGATAAGTGGCTATGGGCCGCACGCTTTTTCAAAACCCGTGCTCAGGCCAAAGAAGCCATCGAAGGCGGCAAGGTGCATTGCCGCGGCGAGCGCTGCAAGCCTGGCAAAGAGCCGAAAGTGGGCGATGAATTGCACATTCGTATCGGCTTTGATGAGCGCACAGTGCTGGTGCAGGCATTGTCTGCCGTGCGCCGCGGCGCACCGGAAGCACAGCTGCTTTACAGCGAAACGGCCGACAGCATTACCCGTCGCGAGGAAGCCGCCGCTCAGCGCAAGGCCGGCAACCTTGGCGTGGAAACCGACGGCAAGCCGAGCAAGAAACAACGCCGGCAGATTTTTCAGTTCCGTGGCGACCGCGGCTTATAGACGCCACCCGCAGTGGCGATAGATAAGAGGCGCTTGGTCGCCTATCGGCTTTGCGCATAAAATCGCCGGCCCTGACTCAGGTTGCGAATCCGCTATGTCTGATTTTTCCCAACGCTTTATGTTCGACGACAGCGATGTGCGCGGCGAGCTGGTGTCCCTCGGTGAGAGCTACGCCCATGTGCTGGCCAAACACCCCTACCCGGAACCGGTCGCCCAATTGCTCGGCGAGTTGTTGGCCGCAGCGGCCTTGCTGGTCGGCACCATGAAGTTTGATGGCCTGCTGATTCTGCAAGCGCGCAGCTCCGGCGCCGTGCCACTGCTGATGGTGGAATGCTCAAGCAACCGTGAGCTGCGCGGCATCGCCCGTTACCACGAAGAGCAAATCACGGCCGACGCCGGCCTGCGTGAATTGATGCCTGAGGGCGTGCTGACCCTGATCGTCGACCCCACCAAAGGGCAGCGTTATCAAGGCATTGTTGGCCTGGATGGAATCAATCTGTCGGAATGCCTGTCTGACTACTTCGCGACATCCGAGCAACTGCCGACACGCTTCTGGCTGAATGCTGATGGCCGTCGTGCCCGTGGCTTGCTCTTGCAGCAACTGCCGGCCGAGCGCATCACCGACAGCGAAGAGCGCGCCGCCAGTTGGCAGCACGTTACCGTGCTGGCCGACACGCTGAGTGCCGAAGAACAGCTGGGGCTGGACAACCAGACCCTGCTGCACCGCCTGTACCACGAAGAAACCCTGCGCCTGTTCGACCCGCAACCGCTGCAATTCAAATGCAGCTGCTCCCGGGACCGCTCGGCCAATGCGTTGGTCAGCCTGGGTGAACCAGATGCCGAAGCGCTGTTGCAGGAAAGCGGTGGCGAAATTGTCATCGACTGTCAGTTCTGCAATGAGCGTTACGCATTCGACGCTGCGGATGTTGCGCAACTCTTTGCCGGTGGTGGGGTGAAATCCCCCTCCGATACTCGGCACTGATAATGCAGGGCGTTTAGCGCCCAGTGAAAATGATCAGAGGCTGCACCTGAATTGTGCTTTCTGGCATAATCCGGCCACTTTTTTATATGTAGTAGTTTTTTGATCGTTACTACAAAACGTTTGGAGGCTCGGCTGAGGCCGACGGGGACCCCATATGACGCAAGCCAATAACGCCATTTACACCGACATTAGCGCCGCACAATTGGTCGAAGAGGCCATTCGTCGTGGCGAAGGCGAACTTGCCGCCAACGGCTCGCTGGTTGTCCGTACTGGCCACCGCACTGGCCGTTCGCCTGTAGACCGTTTTATCGTTGATGAACCCGGCACTTCTTCTGCCATCGCCTGGGGCCCAATCAACCGCAAATTCCCAGCTGACAAGTTCGACGCCCTGTGGGACCGCGTAGCGGCCTTTGCAGAAGCGACCGACCGTTTTGTCTCCCACGTGCATGTAGGCGCAGACCCTGCCCACTACCTGCCGGTAAAAATGACCACCACCACCGCCTGGCACAACCTGTTCGGCCGCTGCCTGTTTATTGAACCGGCCGCCTACAACCCGAGCAGCAAAACCGAGTGGCAAGTGCTCAACGTTCCAGGTTTCGAATGTGTACCTGAGCGTGACGGCACCAACTCCGATGGTTGCGTGATCCTTAACTTCGCCGCCAAGAAAGTGCTGATCGCGGGCATGCGTTACGCCGGCGAAATGAAGAAAGCCATGTTCTCGGTACAAAACTTCCTGCTGCCAGCGGTCGACGTGTTGCCTATGCACTGCGCCGCCAACATCGGTGAAGAAGGCGACGTGACCCTGTTCTTCGGTCTGTCGGGCACCGGTAAAACCACCCTGTCGGCCGACGAAAGTCGTTACCTGATCGGTGACGACGAGCACGGCTGGGGCGTTGGCAGCGTGTTCAACATCGAAGGCGGTTGCTACGCCAAGTGCATCGACCTGTCGCAGAAAAACGAGCCGGTTATCTGGAAAGCCATTCAGTTTGGCGCCGTACTGGAAAACGTCGTTCTTGACCCGGTTACCCGTCTGCCGAACTACGCCGACGACAGCCTGACCCAGAACAGCCGTGCTGCATACCCGATCGAGTTGGTCGACAAGCGCTCGGAGAAAAACCTGGGCGGCGAGCCAAACGCGGTGATCTTCCTGACCTGCGACCTGACTGGCGTGCTGCCACCGGTGTCGATCCTCAACGAAGAGCAAGCGGCTTACCACTTCCTGTCCGGCTACACCGCGCTGGTCGGTTCCACCGAAATGGGCTCGGGCGGCGGCATCAAGTCGACCTTCTCCACCTGCTTTGGCGCACCGTTCTTCCCGCGTCCGGCCGGCGAATACGCTGAGCTGTTGATCAAGCGTATCCGTGGTTTCGGCTCCAAGGTTTACCTGGTTAACACCGGCTGGACTGGCGGCGGCTACGGCGTCGGCAAGCGCTTCAACATCCCCACCACCCGTGGCGTGATTGCAGCGATTCAGAGCGGCGCGTTGATCGGCACCGAAACCGAGCACCTGCCAATCATCAACCTCAGCGTGCCGAAATCGGTTCCTGGCGTTGACACCAACCTGCTCAACCCACGCAACACCTGGGCAGATGGCAATGCTTACGACGAGGCCGCGAAAGGCCTGGCGCAGCAGTTCGTTGAGAACTTCAAAAAGTTCGACGTCTCTGATGCCATCAAAAACGCCGGTCCTCAGCTGTAAGAAACCGGTGTTTTCAAGAAGCCGCCTTCGGGCGGCTTTTTTGTCGGTG
>NZ_JBBNAH010000462.1:0-1555 GCF_037994325.1 Pseudomonas sp. | reverse complement strand
CAATCTATCCGCAACACGCGCTGTGGTTAGCCAGTGGCGAGGTTGCGCCGGAAATTGGGCAGACCCGCCCGCAGTTAGACTAAGCAGCGCCCCTTCCCAGTGCTTAGGCACGCAACGCCGTCAGCGCTGTCATCAGCACCGTGATTGCCGTATACGGTTCAGGCTCGGTGTAGGCGGTAAATCGAGTTGCCAGCGACTGCGCCCGCTGCTGGGCAATGTCGAGGCGAGCACGCGTTGCTGCAAAGGCGCCACCCTGCCCTTTTTCGTAGCCGGCAATATGTTGCTTTAGCCGCCGCAACACTTCGTCGCGATGGATGGGCGCCTGAACGTCTTCGAAATGCAGCAATAACCACAACTCGAAGCAGGGCACTGAGGCGATGGCTTTAAAGCTCACGGCTTGCCTGTTGTCGTTGCGCAACTTGCCATCCAACGACTCGGCTAGCCGCAGTGCATTGAAGTAGCTGTGGTGTTCGTCGCGATCAAACACGGCGTATACCTGTTCAAACGCACGCGGTTGAATCTGTTTATGGCGGTCGCCGTTTTCGAAGAGCGCGTGGGCGTACTGCACCACTTGTACCGGCTCGGTACCCAAGATGCCGGGCTGCACTTCGACGTTGGCCGTTTGCAGGCGGTGGGCCGCACGGATTTCTTTGAAGTAGTTGGGCTCGGTTTTGCTGCCTTCGCAGACGATCAACAAGCGGTCGTAGCTGGCGCGCCGGCTGTGCTTACGTTGAAGCTGTTTTCTCTGCCGTTCCTTGGCGGAGTTGTCCCGCCCCATCAGTGCGCCAGGCCTAGGGATGGGTCGAGCAGTGGCACACCACCGTAACGCCCCAACAGGTAGCCACGTTCCAACGCTTCGTTTTTGCGCGGGCTGAATTCGGCCAGTGCGACCAGGGTTGAGGCTTGCCCAGCGTCTTTTTCCACAAACCACACTTGGTCGCGACGCAGTAGATCGGGCGCATCAAGCAGCGAGGTGTCGTGGGTAGTGAAGATCAGTTGGGCATTGCCGCTGTTCACCTCGGGCCGGTGAAAGAGCCGCACCAGTTCACGGATCAGCAGGGTGTGCAGGCTGGTATCCAATTCATCCACCACCAGGGTTAGGCCCCGGTTAAGGATGTCGAGAATGGGGCCGGCGAGAAATAGTAAATTACGCGTGCCGCTGGATTCGTCTTGGAGGTCGAACACGGCATTTCCGTGCTCGGTTACGTGGTGAAATTTCACGTCGTCCACGGGCTGTTCGGCAGACACTTCTTCGCGCTTTCCACTGGCAAGGTCGAAGCTGATGCTGTGTACCAAGGCCTGGCGGGTGGTGACTTCAATATCGGTAATGCTGATATCGGCGGCACGCAGGAAGTCGCAAATGGCTTTGCGCTGGGCATCTTGCTTGAGCATGTGCAGGGAGAACTGTGGTGACAGCGGCGTTTGTTCGTTGATCACCACGAGGTGATTGGCAAACCAATCGAACACCGGTCGCAGTGTTTCGCTGTTGAGTTGCACAGCCATGGACAGGAACAAGGCGTTGGGCCGCGTAGCACCTTCCCACACACTCTTGGGC
>NZ_JBBNAH010000461.1:0-2675 GCF_037994325.1 Pseudomonas sp. | reverse complement strand
GTCCGGCACGTCACCTAAGCGTAGGTTGGGGCACAACGTTGGGGGGCGCGATGGAAGCAGAAAAAGCCGAGCAGGGCGCCGTATTGGCGGTGTTCGAAGATCTCGGTGGCTACGGTGCAGTGGCCCGCCAGCAGGGCGAGTTGGCCGATGGGCCGCTGGTGGGGCATTTGCAGCGGATCAATATTCAGCTGACGGCCATCCCGGTGTTTGCACGCAAGGGCTTGAGCGAGACCACGGTTAACGACCTGCTGGCTGCCGCCAACGTGTCGCGCCGCACCTTCTACAAATACTTCGACAACAAAATGGACGTGCTCGAAGGCATCTACCAAACCGCCGTGGTCCTGCTGCTGGCGCGCTTTCGCGATATGCAGCAAGGCGCCGGCAGCCCGCAGCAATGGCTGCGCACCATGGTGGGTTGTTTCTTCGACTATCACTCGGCGGTGGGCCCGATCATTCGCCTGATGCAGGAGGAGGCATTACGCGCCGACTCGCCCCTGGCCCGCCATCGCCAGCGCGCCCATGTGGAAATGACCGCGCTGTTGGTCGAGCGTCTGGAGTACGACGGCCAACACCGCGACCCGCTGACCTACCGCGCGCTGATCTGGGCGCTGGAAACCACCTCGTTGGAACTGCTCGGCCGCTCAGCCACGCGGGTAGAAATCGAACACGCCAAAACCGTGCTCAGCGATTTGCTGATTGCCGCGCTATGCCCCGTCACAACCTAGGTTGGGGCGCGAGCACACTGTGCCCATGCTTTGATGCACGACCAACAACAAAAATGTCGAGGTCTTTGCATGACTGCTTCCAGCCTGACTCTAGCGCCGCCGCTGGCGGTGGGTTTTGCCCGTTTGGGTTTTGGTGCGTTGCCCTTGGAGCGCCTGAAAGCCCGCTACGCCAACGCCGATAACGGCTCGCGGTTTATTGAGCTGGACGGCTTCAACGTGCACTACCGCGACGAAGGCACGCGCGACAAACCGGCGCTGGTGCTGATTCACGGTGTGGTCGCTTCCCTGCACACCTGGGACGGCTGGATCGATGCCTTTGCCGAGCACTACCGCATTATCCGTTTTGACGTGCCTGGCTTTGGCCTCACCGGCCCGGCGCGTGATGGCGTGTACTCGGCCGAGCGGATGGTGAAAATATTCAGCCTGTTGCTCGATCATTTGGGCGTAAGCAAGGCGGTGGTTGCTGGCAACTCCCTGGGCGGCTATATCGCCTGGAACTTCGCCCTGGCGCAGCCGCAGCGGGTGGAGAAATTGATACTGATCGACCCAGCCGGTTACCACATGCGCAAAGTGCCGCTGATGATCGCCGCCGCAGCGCTGCCCGGTGCAACGTGGGCCATGCCGCTGTGGATGCCGCGAGCGTTGATTGCCCAGGGCATAAAAGAGGTTTACGGCGAGCCGGGGCGGATCAAACCGGGCGTGGTTGATCGCTACTACGACCTTAGTCGCCGGCCGGGTAACCGCCGCTCAATGATGGATATCTTCCGCGTGCTGCTCAAAGTAAACCGCGAAGAACTGCACGGCACGCCGGCGCGGGTGGCGCAAATCACTACTCCGACGCTACTGATGTGGGGCGACCGCGACCGCTGGATTTCGCCCAAGCATGTGCCGCTGTGGCAGCGCGATTTGCCCGGCATTCAGGTGAAGACCTATGCGGGCGTTGGGCATATTCCGATGGAGGAAATTCCCCAGCAGAGCGCGGAGGATGCGTTGCGGTTTTTGCAGGGTTAAGTGATGTGACGTGATCGTGCCTGGCGGGGGATCGGTGTTTGCAGGTTGCCCTCACCCCCAGCCCCTCTCCCGCAAGCGGGCGAGGGGGGCTAAACCGCGACTTCGCGCCTTACACCGATCAAGCCCCCTCTCCCGCTCGCGGGAGAGGGTTGGGGTGAGGGCAGCAGCAGGCGTCGCCGATTTTTAAGGCTATCGCCACCGATACCGACTTCACCCAGCCCAGCAGTGGCGGCCGCTACAGCGCGTGACAAACAACAAACCGCCGGGGGTTAAGCCAGCGGTTTTTGTGGTTGCAAAGAACGTCTGCTCGAAAGATTCAGGCCGTCTGCGCCAAAGCGTGTGGCTCGCCGGGTTCGAACTCGGCGCGTGAGGCGTACAGCAGGTCGATATTGTTGTGCTGCCACGGATGGAAACCGTCCTTGAAAAAATCCAGGTAGGTTTTGATCAGCGGGCGGAACACGCCGTGTTTGCCCCACATCCACTGCACGCCATCGCGCCACACCCGCCAGTTCCACAGCAGGCCGTCCTGTTTGAGCATATGGGTCATGCCGCGAAAGGTGTCGAGCACAAAAAAGAACGTGCCCATCATCATTGCCCGACGCAGCAATTTGCGGCTGCCGCACACCTGGTTGTACACGTCGAAAGCCACCGCCTTGTGCTCGGTTTCCTCCAGCGCATGCCAGCGCCACAGGCGGATTAATTCCGGGTGAGCGCCTTCCAGGTATTTGGGATCACGCAGCAAGCCGTCAGCCATGATCGCGGTGATATGTTCCAGCGCGGCAGTGGCGGCCAATTGGCGCTGCGGCGAGAATTTTTTCTGCGTATAGCGGATGCGTGCCTGGGCGCGTTTTTCAATGCGGGTGATGTTGTAACCAAGCTCGCGCAAACGATTGCTGTATTCCAGATGCTCACGGCTGTGATGGCCTTCCTGGCCGATAA
>NZ_JBBNAH010000460.1:0-16233 GCF_037994325.1 Pseudomonas sp. | reverse complement strand
GGGGTTTTCGAAGATAAACGCCGGCACCTGCGGGTTGGTTTTGGCCACCACCTTTACCGGGCGCTCGGCGGTGCTCTGACTTTTGCCGGTGCCATCAAAGGCCACGGCGCGCAGGCGCAGGGTGCGGCCTTCAAGCTCCTGCTCAATCGGCAGGCTCAAGGCATACGGCGGAGTCAGGCGACGGCCGACCATATTGTCGTCGAGCCAGAATTCAACGCTTTTCACGCCCACGTCATCGCTGGCAGTGGCATTCAGTTCCAGCACCGAACCGACGGCAATGGTCGCTTCCGGTTGCAGCTCGACGCTAGGCGCGGCGTCTTCAGCGGCGATGGGCAAGTCGACGCCAATCTGCGGATAGCGCTGCAGACGGGCATGCAGGATCAACGGGCTGCTGGTGGGGATTTGTGCACGGGCCAGCAGTTGGCTTTGCTCGTTGCGCTCCAGCACGCCTTCGCTGCCGGTGGGCAATTGCAGCTCCACCGCCAAGCTGTCGGCCAGCGGTGCTTCGCTGCCGTCGTCAAACACGGCGATCAAGCCCGGCAGGCTTTGGAAGCCATTCAAGCGCGGCAACACCAACGGCTGGCCGGCGGCCTGACCGTCGTAGCGCAGAGCGGTCAATTGGCGGCTGTAGTCGACCGTCACCGGCAGGCTGATTTCGGCTAAACCGGGATAGCTCACATACACAGAAACCGCCTGGCCGGCGGTTTCTTCGAGCGGGTAAACAACCCCTTCAGCGCTGACCCAGACTTTGCTGGTGTCGCCGGAGCGGTAACTGATGCCCGTGCCTAAACCGGCCAGCGGCGTCACACCACGGAATTCGAAGTCCACTTCCGGCACCAGACGCGCCGACTGCAAGGCATCGCTAAACACCAAACGGTCGGGGTGCACGCTGATGGAACGGGCGGCTTCATCGACGTTGTCGCCAATAAAACGGATATCGGAATAGCTGTTCTGGTTGCCGGAGGCATCCACCGCCACGGCCTGCACCATCACCAGCGCGTTGCGCGCTACTTCATCGGCGGACAGCGGCTGGTCGAGGCGTTGGCGCAAGGTGTACGAACGCTGGCCATCAGTGCGCGGAAACACCCGTGCGCCTTGCGGCATACGCAGAAAGGCAGTGGCTTCGGCGCGGCTGACCACGCCGCCAGCAGCGCGCAAGTCGGAGGCACGTAGGCCGGTCAGGGTAAAGCTGACGTAGCTGAGGTCAACGTCATCGGCGGCATCAAAACTGGCCACCAGGAACTGGCCGCCGTCGCTTGATTCGATGGCCAACTGGGTCAGCTCCAGTTCAGGCGACTGGCGTTCTTGCTGGAAGGTTTCGCTGTAATCCTGCTTGCTGCCGTCGGCGAACTTCAGCTGCACAGCCGGTTGCAGCGCGCTGGCGCCGTCAATGCGAAAGGTGAAGGAGCAGCTGTTGGGGGCGTCGCTGTCGCGCGCCGCATCAATCGGCAGCAGGCGCTGGGCGGTGGCAACAATGGTGACTTCGGCGAGTTGGCGGCAATCGGTAACAGCCAAGACATAATCGCTGGCGCTGCCGGCCGAACCGAGGGCGCTAGCCGCCCGAATATCGAATTCCGCATCGGCAAACGCGTCCGGCGTCGCCAGCGCGAAGAGCGCGGCGAGCAAGCGGCGAAACCCGGGGAAGCGGCATCCGTGCAGCATATTCGAGATAAAGTTCCATTTAATTTGTGCATACCGCACAAGGCTGTTGATAGACTCAGCCTTGGTGATGGCGGGATGCTATACAGGCGCCCAAGCTATTTCAAGCCTGATACAAATACGTAAATCAGATAACCGGAAAAAATGTGAACCAGCACTCGGAAAGTAGCGAAGCGACAGACGGAGTTATCAGCTGTCTTTGCACTTAAACCGACTGCCGATAGTATTGCCGCGCCATTCCAGGGACGACTCCATGGCCACCGTACTTACTCCCATCACTCAGTTTTTTGCAGTCCGCTCAGTTCGCTTGAGCGCACTGACGGTGCTGACTATTGCCATGTTGGCGACGCTGGGCTGGCAAATAAACCATTTTATTCGCGGTTTAACCAGCCAAGCCCCAGTTGCTGCGGTACAAACCGGCGAAACAACTCAGCCCGACACTAACAATAAACCCAGTAGCTCCCTACTTAGTTTATTTGGCGCAAAAAATCCGGACGCCGATTTAGCCGCGCAAACACTTGAAAAACTTCCTGAAAGTAATCTTAACCTACAAGTTTCTGCGATTTTTTTTATGGCTCGCGCCGCACAAAGTTCGGTGATTCTGGAAGACGGCGACCGCACCATGATTCTCAAGCCCGGCGAGGAAGCGCGTCCCGGAATTGTTGTGCAGGCGATCGAAAGCAATCGCATCACATTGAAACGTAACGGAAAACTCGAACAAATCAGCTTTAAAGGGTTTGGTGAAATGCCAGGCGCTAATACGCCAGCGAATACTTTACCCAGCGCAGCGGAAATCAGTGCCGCCCCGGAAGTAAGTCAAAACAATGACAGCGAAGTTGTCGCCCAAGTGCCCGTCGACATACCCAGCCCAGCACCTGCCGCCGTAGAGCAGAACTCCCCCACTGCCTATCAACAATATATCCAGCGCAAACTCGCGCAGAACAAGTAGTAGAGTGCCCAACGTGTCGATCCGAGCCGTTCTGAAACTGCTGTTGCTGGTGTGCGTATGCACAAGCCCACTTACCTGGGCCGAAGAAGCCGAACCGCAAGCCGGCAATGAAGTGCGGATCAATATGCAGGACACCAATATCCGCTCGTTTATAGAGTGGATTGCCAAAGCCACGGGCAAAAACTTTATTATCGATCCACGGGTAACCGGCAAAGTTACGGTTATTTCCAATGAGTCGATGGCGCCGGAAGAGGCATACCGGGTTTTCCTATCGGTACTACAAGTGCACGGTTTTTCCGCGATTGAATCAGCCGACGCGGTAAAAGTCATTCCCGATGCCAACGCCAAACAGACTGGCGTGCCCCTGGTCGACGACAACGACCTCAACGATGACCAGCTGGTGGTGCGGGTAATTCGCACCGAACACGTGCCGGCGACCCAACTGGTAAACATCCTGCGGCCGATGGTGCCGCAGGTCGGTCATTTGGCGGCCTACCCGGACAGCAATGCGCTGATTATTTCCGACCGCGCCTCGAACATTAACCAACTGCTCAAGCTGGTCGCCGAAATCGACCGCGCCGGCCAGTTCGAGATTGACGTTATTCCGCTCAAATT
This sequence comes from Pseudomonas sp., assembly GCF_037994325.1. Classification (GTDB taxonomy): domain Bacteria; phylum Pseudomonadota; class Gammaproteobacteria; order Pseudomonadales; family Pseudomonadaceae; genus Aquipseudomonas. The sequence goes on along the minus strand of NZ_JBBNAH010000460.1, from coordinate 13,010 downwards.
CGCCAACGCCAAAGAATTGTCGGCCATGCTCGGCACTCTGGTGCCGCAAACCGCTGGCCAAGACGGCGCGAGCAAAATGAGTGTGTCGGTAGACGAGCGCACCAACAGCATTCTGATCTCCGGTGACCCAAGCAAACGCCAGCAATTGCGCGACGTGCTGGCCAGCCTCGACCGCCCCGGCAATATCATTCGCGACACCCAGGTGATGTACCTGCACTACCTCAAGGCCTCCGAGCTTGCGCAGATCCTGCAAAACATCGCCACCAGCCTGCAAAAGCAGGACAAGGATGTCGGCATCAGCACGGCGGAAATCTCCATCCAGGCCAACGACACCACCAACGCCCTGATCATCAGCGCGCCGCCGGCCATTATGAAAACCATCGAAGGTGTGGTGAAACGCCTGGATATCCGCCGCGCCCAGGTGCTGGTGGAAGCGGTGATCGTGGAAGTGTCGAACAACAAAGTGAACGAGCTGGGTGTGCAGTGGAAAACCTCGGAAGCGGCACTGGGCGGCGACGGCCTGTTTGGCGGCTTCAAGTCCTCGCTCAAGGGCAACACCATTGATAGCTTCCCCACCAGCCCGGTCAAATTGGATGCCGGCCTGAGCCTCGGCTTTTACAGCAATGGCTCGCTGCAAGCCTTGGTGCGGGCGCTGTCCACCGATGACTCGATGAACATTCTGTCGACGCCCAACCTGGTTACGCTGGACAACGAAGAAGGCAAAATCGTCGTCGGCCAGAACGTGCCCTTTGTCACCGGCAGCTCCACCAGCGCCTCCAACCCCTCGACCAACCCGTTCCAAACCATTGAACGGCAAGACGTGGGTATCACCCTGAAGATCAAACCGCAGATCAACGAAGGCGACTCGGTCACCCTCAACGTCTACCAGGAAATCTCCAGCGTCAGCAGCGACACCAGCGCCGCCGACATCGTCACCAACAAACGCTCCATCGAAACTCGCGTGCTGATCAAAGACAACATGACCTTGGTACTGGGCGGGCTGATCTCCGACGAGGTTCGCGACTCCGGCGACCGCGTACCGTTCTTCTCGAAGATTCCGATCATTGGCCGCCTGTTTCGCAGCGACCACAAAGAAGTCGCGAAGAAAAACCTGATGGTGTTTATCAAGCCCACCATCATCAACGACTTCGACCACGCCAACGAGCTGACCGAAGGCAAATACAACTTTATCCGCGAACGCCAACTGCGCTACTCGGACCAAGACATCCCCAAAGGCGTGCCCACCCTGCCAGAACGGGTAAACAGCATTGAGAAAGAGCTGAAAGTGGCACCGCCGACGTTGCCGGTGATTACCCAGTAAGGCGAGAGAACGCAGGAGGTGCGCACGCCTATCGCAGCACGTAGGGTGTGTGTGCGCACCACTAAGCAAGAAGCACGACCCGCCAACACACGGCGGGTCGCTTAATCACCGCTTAGCCGATGGTCATCAACGAGGCATTACCGCCCGCCGCCGCGGTGTTAATGCTCAGGGCGTGCTCAATGAGCAAACGCTCCAACGGAATATCCGTTTCGCCTTTGTTCAGGCCATGTATGCCGATGATCGCGCCTTTGCGCTGCGCGGCCAGTTCACAGACGGCGCGCAGTTGGTCGGAGTCGCCGTGGTGGAGGATGGCGTCGAAGCTGACGTCGCTGGTGCTCCAGTCGCTGACCAGCTGGATGCGTTTCTGCACGTCTTTGGGCAAGGCGCTGAATAGCTCTTTGCCGAGCGGCTGTTCCTGCCAGATCACCACGCTACCCACGGCCAACGCAGCGGCCAGTTGCACGAGCAGGTCGCTGCGCTCGTCCGCCAGGCACAGCACGTGTTCGCGTGGCAGCAGACTGTAGGTGTTGCGCTCGCCAGTCGGGCCGGGTAATACGTGCACGCTGCCGCTTTGCGCCAGTTCGCTGAACTGATTGCTGAGGGCGACCACGCTCGGTTCTTGTTTGCCTGCCCACTCGTTAAACGCCTGCAGGGCTTTGCTCTGTTCGCTTGGCAGCTTGCCTGTGCCACCCAACTGCTTGGCCACGGCGTCTTGTGGGCGGGTGGAGAGCAGGCGGTACATATACAGCGGGCCACCGGCTTTCGGGCCGGTGCCAGACAGGCCTTCGCCGCCAAACGGCTGCACGCCGACCACGGCGCCAACGATGTTGCGGTTGACGTACAGGTTGCCGACCTTGGCGCTGTTCACCACTTGGGCAATGGTTTCGTCGATACGCGTGTGCACGCCGAGGGTCAGGCCGTAGCCGCTGGCGTTGATCTGTTCCAGCAGGCTGGCCAGGTCGGCGCGCTGGTAGCGCACCACGTGCAGCACCGGGCCGAAGATTTCCCGTTGCAGCTCAGTGAAGCTGTCCAGCTCGATCAGCGTCGGCATGACAAAGGTGCCGCGTTTGATTTCGTCGGCTTTGGCGCGGGCGGCCTGGAATACCGTGCGGCCTTTCTCGCGCATTTTGGCGATATGGGCTTCGATACCGGCTTTAGCTTCGGCATCAATCACGGGGCCGATGTCGGTGCTCAAGCGCTCGGGGTTGCCCAGGCTGTATTCGGCCATCGCGCCTTTAAGCATTTCGATGACGCGGTCGGCGACATCTTCCTGCACGCACAACACGCGCAAGGCCGAGCAGCGTTGACCGGCGCTGTCGAAGGCCGACGACAGCACGTCGACTACCACCTGTTCGGTCAGCGCCGAGGAGTCGACGATCATGGTGTTCAGGCCACCGGTTTCAGCAATCAGCGGAATGGTGCGGCCTTGGGCATCCAAACGGCCGGCGATAGTGCGCTGAATAATGCCGGCCACTTCGGTAGAACCGGTAAACATCACGCCACGTACACGCTCATCAGCGATCAGTCGCGCGCCAACCGTTTCGCCACGGCCCGGCAGCAGTTGCACAGCGCCGCCGGGCACCCCGGCTTCGAGCAAGATGCGCACGGCCTGGGCGGCGATCAGCGGGGTTTGCTCAGCCGGTTTGGCCAGTACGGTATTGCCGGCGGCCAGCGCTGCCGCCACTTGGCCGGAGAAAATCGCCAGGGGGAAGTTCCACGGGCTGATGCACACCACCGGGCCTAGCGGGCGGTGGCTGTCGTTGCTGAAAAACTCGCGGGCCTGGGCGGCGTAGTAGCGCAGAAAGTCCACCGCCTCGCGCACTTCGGCGATGGCGTTGGCAAAGCTCTTACCGGCTTCGCGCACCAGCAGGCCCATCAACTGCTGCATCTCCCCTTCCATCTGGTCCGCGGCGCGCTCCAGTACCGCAGCGCGCTCGTCCGGCGTGGTGGCTTGCCAGATCTGCCCGCTGGACACGGCGCATAGCACGGCGCTGCGGATATCAGCTTCGCTGGCCTCGCTAACGTGGCCGACGGTGTCGCGGTGATCAGCCGGGTTTTTCACCGCTTCAGCAGCGCCCGGCGCCGGGGTGTCACAACCCAGCATCGGCGCGGCGACGTAGCGGTTGTTGGTGCTGCTCAGCAGCGCCGAGGACAGCGAACCCAAACGGTGTTCGTTGGCCAGGTCGATGCCTTCGGAGTTCAAGCGGGCGTCGCCATACAGTGCGCGCGGCAGGGCGATGCGTGGGTGCGGCAGGCCCAGACCACCTTCGGCGGCAGCCATTTGCTCCACTTGCAGCACCGGGTCGAGCACCAGTTCTTTGAGCGAGATGCTGTGGTCGGCAATGCGATTCACAAACGAGGTGTTGGCGCCGTTTTCCAGCAGGCGACGCACCAGGTAGGCCAGCAGCGTTTCATGGCTGCCCACCGGGGCGTAGATGCGGCACGGTCGGTTCAGCTTGCCATCGGCGATCTTGCCCACCACCTGCTCGTACAGCGGCTCACCCATGCCGTGCAGGCACTGGAACTCGTACTGACCGGGGTAATAGTTCTGCCCGGCGATCTGGTAAATGGCCGACAGCGAATGGGCGTTGTGGGTGGCGAACTGCGGGTAGATGGCTTCCGGCACGGCGAGCAGTTTGCGCGCGCAAGCAATGTACGAAATATCGGTGTACGGCTTGCGGGTGTACACCGGGTAACCTTCCAGGCCGTCAACCTGGGCGCGTTTGATTTCGCTGTCCCAGTACGCGCCTTTTACCAGGCGGATCATCAGTCGATGGCGGCTGCGTTTGGCCAGATCAATCACATAGTCGATCACATACGGGCAACGCTTCTGGTAGGCCTGAATAACAAAGCCGATACCGTTCCAGCCGGCCAGGCTTGGGTCAAAGCACAGGCGCTCAAGCAGGTCGAGGGACAGTTCCAGGCGGTCAGCTTCTTCGGCATCGATATTCAGGCCGATGTCGTAGTGCTTGGCCAGTTGCGTGAGGCTGAGCAGGATCGGGTACAGCTCATCCATTACCCGCTCGTATTGCGCGCGGCTGTAACGTGGGTGCAGCGCCGAGAGCTTGATGGAAATGCCCGGGCCTTCATAAATGCCACGGCCGTGGGAGGCCTTGCCGATGGCGTGAATCGCCTGCTCGTAGGAGGCCAGGTAGCGTTTGGCGTCGGCGTCGGTGAGGGCCGCTTCACCGAGCATGTCGTAGGAGTAGCGAAAGCCTTTGCTTTCCATCGTGGTGGCGTTGGCCAAGGCTTCGGCGATGGTTTCGCCGGTGACAAACTGTTCGCCCATCAGGCGCATGGACATGTCCACGCCCTTGCGAATCAGCGGCTCGCCGCCTTTGCCGATCAGGCGATTCAACGAGGTGGCCAAGCCGGCTTCGTTGTGGGTGGCCACCAGCTTGCCGGTGATCAACAGGCCCCACGAAGCGGCGTTAACAAACATCGACGGGCTGTTGCCCAGGTGCTGGCTCCAGTTGCCGTTGCTGATTTTGTCGCGGATCAGCGCGTCCCGGGTGGCTTTGTCCGGAATACGCAGCAGCGCTTCGGCCAGGCACATCAGCGCCACACCTTCTTGCGAGGACAGCGAGAATTCTTGCAGTAGCCCTTGCACCAAGCCCTGACGGCCGCCAGCGCTCTTCTGGTTACGCAGTTTTTCGGCGATACCCATGGCCAGCTTGTCGGTGGCCTCGGCTTGCGCTTTTGGCAGGCGCGCTTGCTCCAGCAGCATGGCCAACGCTTCCGGCTCCGGGCGGCGGTAAGCGGAGGTGATGGCGGCACGCAGCACCGATTGCGGCAGGATGCTTTCGGCGAAATCGAGGAAACATTGCAGGCCTTGCTCGGTCAGCGCCTCCAACGGCTCTTCACCCAGCGCGGCAGCGATACCGGAGAGCTCCGGCGGGGTCAGACCGCCTTCAACCTGCTCCAGGTAATTGAAGATCGCCTGCTTGATCAGCCAATGCGGCGTGCGGTCGATCGATTGAGCTGCCAGCTTGAGACGCTCGCGGGTGGCGTCATCAAGTTTTACGCCAAGGGTGGTAGTGGCCATTGGTTTTTTCCTAAAGGGGTCGCGCGGTGCAAATTCAGCGTGGATTAAACTCCTTCAAAGTCAAAGGTGCAACCAGGCGCAACCAATTGACCATAGAGTCGTAGAAGACCTTGAATACGAGGCCTGTAGCGGCGTTACCTTTTTGCACTTGCGCGGTGCGCATGCAGTTGCAACCGGTTTTGAGTGCTACAAAATGGATCGTTTTCGGCCAATTCTAGGCAAAGGTGCAACCCGAATTCCCCGCGTAAAAAACCGACGAATGACGTTTAACGTTTGCAGTACACAATTCAAGCGAACCGGCGCGGCGTTGTGCTTGTCTTCACTGCGGCGCTATCCATTACTTCATCGCGAAGGCCCTAATTTTGATAACCCGCTTTATCCGCCCCGAACTCGTTCTGGCCTTGGCCATGCTGGCCCTGACCGGCTGCGGCTCGCACGCGGTACTGCCGCCGCAACCCAGCCCGACTGAGATTCAAAGCAAAGTCGCCAAGCTGATTCCGGCCACGGTGAGCGATCGCCAGGGTTGGGCCAAGGATATTCAGGTGGCGTTTACCAGCCAGAAGCTGGATGCCAGCAACGAAAACATCTGCGCCGTGCTGGCCGTTACCGAGCAGGAGTCCACGTTCACCGCGGACCCTCAGGTGCCAGGCCTGGGCAAGATTGCCCGTGGCGAAATCGACCGCCGCGCCAGTCGCCTACATATCCCAGGCTTTCTGGTTAGCGCCGCGCTGCAACTGCCCTCGCCCAATGGCAAAAGCTACAGCGAGCGCCTGGCCACGGTGCGCAGTGAAAAGCAGCTGAGCGCGATCTTTGATGACTTTATTGGCATGGTGCCGTTAGGCGGGCAACTGTTCGGCACCCTTAACCCGGTGCACACCGGTGGGCCGATGCAGGTGAGCATTGCCTTTGCCGAAGAGCATGCACGCGACTACCCATATACCTACAACGGCACGCTGCGCCAGGAAGTGTTTAGCCGGCGCGGCGGCATGTATTTCGGCACCGCCCACGTGCTCGGTTACCCGGCCAACTACCCGGAACCGTTGTACCGTTTTGCCGACTTTAACGCCGGTTGGTACGCCAGCCGCAATGCCGCTTTCCAGCGCGCCGTCAGCCAACTCAGCGGTATCGACCTGGCCTTGGACGGCGACCTGCTGGCCGCCGGCTCGCTACTGCCAAGCAACACCGAAAAGGCCGTACGCACCCTTGGCAAACGTCTGGATATCAGTGAAGGAGCCATTCGCCGCGCCCTGGAAAAAGGCGACAGCCTGGCGTTTGAAGACACTGATCTGTATGAAGACCTCTACGCACTGGCCGACCAGCGCGCGGGCAAACCGGTACCGCGCGCCATTCTTCCCGGCATCACCCTGCAAAGCCCGAAAATCACCCGCAAACTCACCACCGCCTGGTTTGCCAAGCGGGTGGATGAGCGTTATCGCCGGTGTTTGCAGCGGGCGGGGCGCTAGCCCATCGGCTGCGCCAGCCCGCGCTGAGGGCGCCGATTAGCGGCTAGCGGTGGGCTGCACTTGCGCCAGGTCGCCGTTGGTCTCGGCGGCTTTATTTAGCTCGGCCAAGCGTGCTGTCAGCTCGGCCAACTGGCTGTCTTTCAGCGAGATCAAGCGCTGCAATTTATCCAGTTGCGATTGCAGGTCGGCCACGCGGCTGGACAGCTCTTCGCCTTCACGGCGCGACTGGGCCAATTCTTCCTGGGCCAGGGCCAGGCGGTTGTCGGCCTCTTTCTTGGCGGCGGCTTTGCTGCCTTTGGCGCCATCTTTGTGCTCGGCACGGCTGCTGCCTTGCTCGCCCACCAGGCTGAGCTTGTCGCTGGCGGCTTGCACAGCGGGCGCATCGCCGGCTTCGTTGCGTTTGCGCGCGTCAAGCTGGGCCACGGCTTCGCCTTTCCAGTTCTGCTGTTGCTGCTGGGTTTGCGCCAGCGCTTCGGCACGTTCAGTGGCGTGCAGCTGCTCGCGATTGGGCAGTTGCAGGGTTTGCGCGCTTTTCATGCGGTTGATATTGCCGTTGCTGAAAGCATCCGGGTTCAGGCGTTGGATGGCGAGCATGGCTTGCTGCGGCGAGGCATCACCACGGATGCTTTGGGCGATATCCCACAGCCGATCGTTGTTGCGCGTGCGGTATTGGCCACCGGCTACGGGTGCGTCGCTGTTTTGGCTGGCCGCGGCGGCGACGTTGGACGACGGCACTGGCGCGGCAGCGCGGGCAGCCGGCGCGGCGGCAACGGTGCTCGGCGCGACTGGCGCTGTGGGTTTAACTGCCGGGGCAACGCTGGCCACGGGTGCGCTGACCGGCGCCGGAGCGGCAAACGCGTAGTTTGGCGGGTCGATCAGCAGGCTGTATTCACGCAGTTGCAGACCGTCCGGGGAAATCACTTCGACGAGAAAATTCAGGTACGGCTCGGTAATCGGGCGTGTGGTAGTCACGCGGATCATGCTCTGCCCTTTGGCATTGAGCGTGGTGTCGAATTTTAGCGCCAGCACCGCGCCATCGCGCTCAATGCCGGCCTTTTTGTAGGCCTCAGGCGAGGCCAGGCGCACCTTTAGTTCCTCCGGGCCAAGATCACGCACGCCCTGCAGGTCAATCTGCGCGCGCAGCGGTTGGCTAAGGCTGGACAACACCTGGGCTTCGCCCACGCTCAGGGCCATGGCGGCGTTGGGCAGCAGCGATGCCGAGGCCAAGGCCAGAGCCGTCAGCAGGCGGGGATACTTCTTGAGCATGTCGGCTCTCCTTATCGGTCAACCACGCAAGGGCGCGTGCGGCCGCGCATGATGGCGAGGTTGCCGGCGCCGTATTGCGCGCTCTTGCACATGCTGACGATGGGAGCACAAGGGAAAAGCAAAACTGTGCAGCAGACACGGAAAAAACCACGAAGGTTTCTCAGTTGTTGTGAAGCACTCCGTCATCCCCGCAAAGGCGGGGATCCAACGATTCGCCATCCAATGCCGGAAAGATCGGCGATCGGCCGGTCCATTCTGGGTCCCCGCCTACGCGGGGACGACGGTCGACGGCGATCAGGAAGCGATACTGCTCTGCTCGCGCAGCAACTTGGCGAAGTGCTCGGCGGCCAGTGGCCGGCTGATTAAGAAGCCCTGAATTTCGTCGCACTGCTGGGCTTTGAGGAAGTCCATCTGCGCTTGGGTTTCCACCCCTTCGGCCACTACTTTCAGTTCCAGGCTGTGGGCCATGGCGATAATGGCGCGGGTAATGGCGGCATCTTCGCCGTTGGCGGAAATATCGCGAATAAACGATTGGTCGATTTTTACGAAATCGACCGGGAAGCGCTTGAGGTAACTGAGCGATGAATAACCGGTGCCAAAGTCGTCGATGGCCAGCTTCACGCCCATATCGCGCAACTGCTGGAAGGTGATGATGACGTTTTCGACGTTATCCAGCAGTTGGCTCTCGGTCAATTCCAACTCGAGGAAATGCGGCGCCAGGCCGGTTTCATCGAGCACCTGACGCACCAGGTTGGTGAGGTTGCCCTGGCGCAGCTGGTGTACTGAGAGGTTTACCGACACGCGAATATCGGCCATGCCCAGTACCTGCCATTCACGCGCCTGGCGGCACGCTTGGCGCAAGACGAATTCACCAATCGGCGCAATCAAGCCGGTTTCTTCGGCCAGGCCAATAAAGTCGCCAGGCGGCACCAGGCCCAGTTCCGGATGGCGCCAGCGCACCAGCGCTTCGGCCGAGGACAGAGTGTCCGTGGCCAGGCACAGTTTCGGTTGGTAGAACACTTCCAGTTGCCCCAGCTCAATGCCTTTGCGCAGCTGGTTTTCCAGTTGCAGGCGCTCCAGGGTGCAAGCCTGCAAGTTGTCGGTGAAGAACTGGAAGGTGTTACCGCCCAAGTGCTTGGCGTGCTGCATGGCCATGTTCGCCTGGCTGATCAATGCGCTCATTTCCCGCGCATTTTCCGGCAACAGGCTGATGCCGATGGAGGCGCTAACCACCAACTCCTGGCCGCCCACGGTCATGGGCATACGCAATTTGGTCAGCAAGCGGCTGGCCATGCGCGCCAGGTTGGACAGGCTGCCGTAGCTGTCGAGAATCACCGCAAACTCGTCGCCGGATAGCCGCGCCAGGGTGTCGGCCTCGGGCATGGCTTGGGTCAGGCGCCGGCTCATTTGCCGCAGCAGTTGGTCCGCCACCTCATGGCCGAGGCTGTCGTTCAGCAGTTTGAAACGGTCGAGGTCGATATGCAGCAACGCCAGTGAGCGGTCGCCTTGGCGGGCGCGCTGGCTGGCTTCGTGCAAACGCTCCTTAAACAGTGTGCGGTTGGCTAAACCGGTCAGTTCGTCGTAGTGCGACAGGTAGCGCAGGCGCTCTTCAGCTTCACGACGCGAGCTGAGGTCGGCAAAGAAGCCAACGATATGGCTGACCCGCCCGCGGCTATCGCGCACCACATTGAGCTGCAACCACTGCGGGTAGAGTTCGCCGTTTTTGCGCGTTTCCACCAGCTCGCCTTGCCATTTGCCGCTGTGTTCCAGCTCTTGGCGAATCACCTCGTACTGGCGGCGGGTGTCGCGGCTGCCGATCATCCGCGCAACGGTTTGGCCATGGACTTCCTCGGCGCTGTAGCCGGTGAGGTTGCTGTAGGCCTGGTTAACCGCCAGTACCTTGTAGTCCGGGTCGAGAATAATGATGCCTTCGCTGGCAGCCTCGAACACCAGGCCGGCCAGGCGTTGTTCCTCGTCGCGGCTTTTCCACGCGGTGATATCGCGGCGAGTACCCAGCATGCGCGTGACCCGGCCCGTATCGTCGCGCTCAACCGCCCGGCCACGGTCTTCAATCCACAGCCATTGGCCGTTGGCGTGCAACACGCGGTATTCGATCTGGTAATCGTCGGTCAGGCCCTTCATATGCTCGACCAGAGCACGGCGCAGCAGCGGCAGGTCTTCGGGGTGCAAGCGCGGTTTAAGGTCGCGCAGCATCACGGTGACGGCTTCAGGTTGCAGACCAAACAGCTCGTTGAGGCGCGAGTGATGCACTTCGTCGCTGATCAGGTTCCAGTCCCACATGCCCAACTCGCTGGCTTCCAGGGCCAAGGCCAGGCGTGCCTCGCTTTTGCTCAAGGCGTGGCTGGCGGCGTCCAGCTCCAGGGTGCGCTGGGTGACGCGCATTTCCAGGTCGTTGTGGGCGTAACGCAGTTCGCGCTCGGCGCGGCGGCGCTGTTCAATCTCGCGCGCCAGCTCACCGTTCAGGCCTTCGGCCTGGGTTTTGGCGTGTTCCAGGCGACTGATCAGCGCCAGATTGTGAAAACGCTGCAGCAAACTGCGCTGCACCAAGCGGTTGATCTGCCAAGCCACCACCAGCAAGGCGCCAAACAAGATCAAGCCGAGCAGGCCCCAGCCCTGCTGCGCGGCCTGGCCGGCGAACAATAAATAACCAATGGTGGGCAGCAGGCACGGCAACGCAAAGGTAAGAAAGGCGGTAAGGCTGACGGCATAGGCGACGCTGGCAGACAGAATGGCCGCCGAGATCAGGCCAAACATCAGCACCTGCTGGAAGAACGCATCCGGCGGCACCAGGGCGATGGCGCCGACCGCCAAGGCAATGCCGGAGGCGAAAGCGCCGAGCAGAAACATCTGCCGCCAATGGGGCTTGGCCTGGCGCGAGGGCAAGGCGGCGTTAAAGGCGGCCACCTGAATCAGGCGCAGCACCGCCAGCGTCACCACGCCCACCAACCAACTGGCGAGCAGCAGATCACCACGTGCGCCCCATAACAAATAGGCACAGGCCAGCGCGCAGAGCAGCATAAACAGCGTGGGAATGCGTGAACCCTCGTACAACAAACGAGTGCGTTCCACGGCGATGTCGGTGGCAAACAGCTGACGAATATCTCGATCGGTCTCTGCCAAGGGCAGCTCGAGCGCAAGCCTGGAATTAGCGGTCATAGGCCCTTTTCTTGTAATGGTTATGCCTAGTCGTGGCCGGAGCATACACAACACTGATCCATCGCCCAAGGCTCAATCACGGCATTTTCGCGGTGAATACCCCGTACTTTCGTTAGCACAGCCAGCACCGCTGCGCTGACCCACCAGTCGTCGGCGCTGGCGTTGGTCTCGCAGCGTTTGCCCTGACTACCCCAGCCCCCTAGAATGCCGCGATGCGCGACGATCTCTCCTTTCTGCTTAATTCCCTCAACGATGCTCAACGCCAGGCAGTAGCTGCCCCGCTTGGGCGTCAGTTGGTCCTGGCCGGCGCTGGTTCCGGTAAAACCCGTGTGTTGGTACACCGTATCGCCTGGTTGATCCAGGTGGAAAACGCCTCGCCGCACTCAATCTTGTCGGTGACCTTCACCAACAAGGCCGCTGCCGAAATGCGTCACCGCATTGAGCAGTTGCTGGGCTTGAACCCGGCCGGCATGTGGGTCGGCACCTTCCACGGCCTGGCGCACCGCCTATTACGGGCGCACTGGCAGGAGGCCGGGCTAAGCCAAAGCTTTCAGATTCTCGACAGCGACGACCAGCAACGCCTGGTCAAGCGGGTGATCCGCGAGCTGGGGCTGGATGAACAACGGTGGCCGGCCCGTCAGGCTCAATGGTTTATCAACGGCCAAAAAGACGAAGGCCTGCGGCCCAAACATATTCAACCCAGCGGCGATATGTTCCTGGCCACCATGCGCAGCATCTACGAGGCCTACGAAGCGGCCTGCCTGCGCGCCGGGGTGATCGACTTCTCCGAACTGCTGCTGCGCGCCCTCGACCTGTGGCGCGACCACCCAGGCCTGTTGGAGCACTACCAGCGCCGCTTCCGGCATATTCTGGTGGACGAGTTCCAAGACACCAACGCCGTGCAATACGCCTGGTTGCGCATGCTCGGCAAAGGCGGCGACAGCCTGATGGTGGTGGGCGATGACGACCAGTCGATCTACGGCTGGCGCGGCGCCAAAATTGAAAATATTCACCAGTACTCCAGCGACTTCCCGGATGCGCAAACCATTCGCCTGGAGCAGAACTACCGCTCCACGGCGAGCATTCTCAAGGCGGCCAACGCGCTGATCGTCAACAACAGCGGGCGCTTGGGTAAAGAGCTGTGGACCGATGGTGGCGAGGGCGATGCCATCAGCCTATACGCCGCCTTCAACGAGCACGACGAAGCGCGCTACGTGGTGGAAACCATCGAGGACAACCTGCGCAAAAATGGCCTGCTGCGCAGCGAAATCGCCATTTTGTACCGCTCCAACGCCCAATCACGGGTTCTCGAAGAAGCGTTGTTGCGGGAGAAAATTCCCTACCGCATCTATGGCGGCCAGCGCTTCTTTGAACGCGCCGAAATCAAAAACGCCATGGCCTACCTGCGCCTGCTCGAAGGCCGTGGCAATGACTCGGCGCTGGAGCGGATTATCAACGTGCCGGCCCGCGGTATTGGCGAAAAAACCGTTGAAGCCATTCGCGAGCACGCCCGTCACAGCGACCTGTCGATGTGGGAAGGCATGCGCCAGTTGGTGGCCAATAAAGGCGTGACCGGTCGCGCGGCCACGGCGCTCGGCGGCTTTATTGAGCTGATCGAAAACCTCGCGGCAAAAGTGATGGAGATGCCCCTGCACCTGATGACCCAAACCGTTATCGAGCAGTCCGGGCTGATCACCTATCACAAGGAAGAAAAAGGCGAAAAAGGCCAGGCCCGGGT
>NZ_JBBNAH010000459.1:0-1992 GCF_037994325.1 Pseudomonas sp. | reverse complement strand
TGGCAGGCGCCCTGCACCAGTTCCAGCTGGTCGACAAAGCGTTCGTACTCATCACCCAAGTGCGCGCGGGCTTCGTCGGAGTCGAGTTTTTCGATGATTTTCACATCGGTGCGTTCATGCCCGTGGCCGGCGGTGTAAACAATGATGTAGTCGTCTGCCAGGTGGTACACGCCTTTAAAGTCGCGGTAGCAGCCAATCGGCCAGGTGATCGGCGCGGCTTTGATTTTTAGAACCGCCTCGATCTCGTCGAGCAGTTCAATCGGGTCGCGAATATCGCGGTCGAGTTTGTTGATAAAACTGACGATAGGCGTGTCGCGCAGTCGGCAGACGTCCATCAGGGCGATGGTACGCGGCTCAACGCCTTTACCGCCGTCGAGCACCATCAGCGCCGAGTCCACCGCGGTCAGGGTGCGGTAGGTGTCTTCGGAGAAGTCTTCGTGGCCGGGGGTGTCGAGCAGGTTGATCATGTGCTCGCGGTAGGGGAACTGCATCACCGAGGTGGTGATGGAGATACCGCGCTGTTTCTCCATTTCCATCCAGTCGGACGTCGCATGGCGGTCGGATTTACGCGACTTCACCGTACCGGCCACGGCAATGGCCTTGCCCATCAGCAGGAGCTTTTCGGTAATGGTGGTTTTACCGGCGTCGGGGTGGGAAATGATGGCGAACGTGCGACGTTTCGCGACTTCGGCGGCCTGAGTGGTCATGCGGGAACCTGGGCATGGAGCTGGAAATTGGCCGCGAAGTATACACAGATGCCCGCCCCGTTTGCAGGCGGCGGGCCCAGTGGCTGGAGCTGGTTTAGCGCGCCTGCTCAGGTTGAGCCTGCCGTGCAATCTGCCCTTCATCCTTAGCCGAGCACCTTGGCGAGCATCGTCGGCTGGTTGGGCGTGGGTCGGAGGGTTTTTTGCAGGCCCGCTGGGCGATCCAACTGAACCCCCACCCCGATAGTCGGTCTGTCAAAAAAGACCTTCACACTGTTCTACGGCACCCACGCTGGAACCCTCGGCTGGCAACGGTTTGTGCAGCATTTCGGACGTTTTGTTTGTTATCCAAAACGAGGCGACAAATAGGTGCAAAACAGCGGCATTTTTTGATTGATCTTGCCCCCACATGCTCCTAAAGTTCGCGCCCGAACGTCCATGCTGGAAACGATCCATGCGGCTCAAGTACTGACGACGAGAGATCGATTTCGATACTCGGCGACAAGCCTTGGGAAGTAGGCGAACCAAAGTGGGGAAACGGATTAGACGTTCGCGGCTTGTTTACCAAGCCACCCCTTACACCCTTTGTTTGTTTTGCCCATGGAGTCCCCCGTATGTCGATTAAGGTCGAAGACTACTACCCGCGCGCAACCTTCCAGAAAATGAAGGATTTCGCCGACCAGCATGAAACCCCGTTTGTGGTGATCGACACCAATATCATCAGCCAGGCCTACGACGACCTGCGCGCCGGCTTCGAATTCGCCAAGGTGTATTACGCCGTCAAGGCCAACCCGGCCATCGAGATCATCGAGCTGCTGCGCGACAAAGGCTCGAACTTCGATATCGCCTCGATCTATGAGCTGGACAAGGTGCTGTCCGCCGGCGTTGGTCCGGAGCGCATGAGCTACGGCAACACCATCAAAAAATCCAAAGACATTCGCTACTTCTACGACAAAGGCGTGCGCCTGTACGCCACCGACTCCGAAGCCGACCTGCGCAATATCGCCAAGGCCGCGCCCGGTTCGAAAGTGTATGTGCGCATTCTCACCGAAGGCTCGACCACCGCTGACTGGCCGCTTTCGCGCAAATTCGGCTGCCAGACCGACATGGCCATGGATCTGCTGATTCTCGCCCGCGACCTGGGTTTGGTGCCTTACGGTCTGTCGTTCCACGTGGGTTCGCAGCAGCGCGATATCTCGGTATGGGACGCCGCGATTGCCAAGGTCAAAGTGATTTTCGAGCGCCTGAAAGAAGAAGACGGCATCGAGCTGAAACTGATCAACATGGG
>NZ_JBBNAH010000458.1:0-26828 GCF_037994325.1 Pseudomonas sp. | reverse complement strand
CGGTCAATTAAAGGCCGACGAGGTACAGGGATGATCCGCGTGCAGTATTTCGCCCGTTACCGCGAAGCCCTGGGTATCGACGCTGAGCAAATCAATAACGCCAGTGCCTTCACCACCCTCAATGCCTTGCGCCTGCACCTGCTGGGCCGTGGCGGTGTGTGGCAGGTATTGGCCGAGCAGAACCTGATGTGCGCCCGTAACCAGGAGCTGTGTAGCTTGGAAGAGCCGCTGGCCGATGGCGATGAAGTGGCCTTCTTTCCCACCGTAACCGGAGGCTGAGATGGCCATTCGCGTACAGACCGCTGCCTTCGACCCCGGCCTGGAACTTAACGCCATGCA
Organism: Pseudomonas sp.; assembly: GCF_037994325.1. Classification (GTDB taxonomy): domain Bacteria; phylum Pseudomonadota; class Gammaproteobacteria; order Pseudomonadales; family Pseudomonadaceae; genus Aquipseudomonas. The sequence goes on along the minus strand of NZ_JBBNAH010000458.1, from coordinate 26,489 downwards.
CGCCGCCAATGCCGGCGTTGGCGCAGTGGTGAGTTTTGTCGGCTATGTGCGCGACTTTAATGACGGCAAGGACGTGTCCGGCATGTTCCTCGAACACTTCCCCGGCATGACCGAAAAGGCCCTGGGCAAGATTACCGACGAAGCAGGGCAGCGCTGGCCGCTGCTCAACGTTGAAGTGATTCACCGCATCGGCCGCCTGGAACCGGGCGAACCGATTGTGTTTGTCGCCACCACCAGCGCCCACCGCCAGGCCGCCTTCGACGCCTGCGCCTTTATCATGGACTACCTGAAAACCCGCGCGCCGTTCTGGAAGCAGGAAGACACCCCCGATGGGCCAAGGTGGGTGGAAGGTAAGTGCAGTGATAAGGATGCGGCTGAGCGTTGGCGGTGACTTCTCACAACCCTCCACCCCGAACACCGTCATTCCCGCGTTCGCGGGGATGACGGATGTTGGGGTGCAAAAAAGCCCGTCACAGTGGACGGGCTTTTCATTTACGGCTATCAGTGCTTACGCGGCACGGGTGTCAGCAGTTCAGTCGGTGGCGTTTCGCAGTTGATCTTACGCCCTAACAATTCTTCAATCGCCGGCAACTGGTAGGAGTCATCTTCGCCAGCAAAACTGATCGACACGCCACTGGCCCCGGCACGCCCGGTGCGGCCAATTCGGTGTACGTAATCGTCTGGCATCTCCGGCAGGGTGAAGTTGATTACGTGGCTGATGCCGTCGATATGAATACCGCGGCCCGCTACGTCGGTGGCGACCATCACGCGAATTTTGCCTTCGCGGAAACCTTCCAGGGTTTTGATGCGTTTGTGCTGCGGCACATCGCCGGACATTTGCGCGGCGCTGACGCCATCACGAATCAGGCGTTCTTCGATGCGGCGCACTTCATCTTTGCGGTTGGCAAACACCATCACCCGTTCCCAGTTGTTCTGGGTAATCAGGTTGTACAGCAGCTTGTATTTGTCGCTGCCGGCCACGGCGTAGATATGTTGCTCCACGGTGTCGCTGGCGACGTTTTCCGGCTCGATTTCAACGATGGCCGGGGTGGTGGTCCACTGCTTGGCGAGGTTCATCACGTCTTCGGTAAAGGTCGCGGAGAACAGCAGGGTCTGGCGTTCGTTTTTCGGCGGGGTCTGGCGAATGATCTGCCGTACTTGCGGAATAAAGCCCATGTCCAGCATGCGGTCGGCTTCGTCGAGCACCATCACTTCGACCATATCCAAATGCACTTCGCCGCGTTGGGCGAAGTCCAGCAAACGGCCCGGCGTGGCCACCAGAATGTCGCAGTAACGCGACTCAAGCTGCTTGAGCTGCTTGTCGAAATCCATACCACCCACAAACGACATTACATTCAGGCCGCTGTACTTGGTCAGCAGCTGCGCGTCTTTGGCGATTTGCACCACGAGCTCACGGGTCGGCGCAATGATCAGCGCGCGCGGCTCGCCCATAAAACGCTCTTTCGGCGGAGGGGTTTGCTGCAGTTGGGTGATGATCGAAATCAGGAACGCGGCGGTTTTGCCGGTGCCGGTCTGGGCGCGGCCAATGGCGTCTTGGCCTTTAAGGGTGTAGCCAAGCACACCGGCCTGAATGGGCGTGCAGTAGGGGAAACCCAAGTCGTGGATGGCGTGCATCAACTCGTCAGAGAGTTTGAAGTCGTGAAAACGGGTTTTGCCGGCTTGCGGTTCAACCACAAAGTCTTCCAGCTTCCAGGTGCTTACCACCGGTGCCGGACGGGCGCGGCGCGGTTTTTCTTGGCGGGGGTTGCTGGTGCTGGCGGTTTCAACGGCTGTTTGCGGCGCTTCAACGCGCTCGCTCTGCGCAGCGCGCGGCTGCCGAGGCTGGCTGGGTTTAGCCTGGCGGGGGCTTTCTACGGCAGGGGTTGGCGCGGAAGAGGGGGCGGCAGGAACGGACGCCGGCAGCTCGCCTTCGCCTTTGCCAAACATTTTCTTGAGTGCTTTGAGCACGGGAATCTCTTCAATTGGTTAAGGAATGAACGCCCGCCAGTGTAAAGCAATAAGCGGGTGCGGCGAAATGTTGCAGGCAACTGCCTAAACATCTGCTACCGGCGGGCTTTCTGGCTTAGCCGATCAGGCCTCTGGCAGCGTTTCCAGCAACAGGCGCTGCACATTGCCGCCCATGATCGCGGCAATGTCGTCCTGGCTAAAGCCTGCCTTGAGCAAACCCTCGGTCAATTGCGCCAGGCCGGTACTGTCGAACGGTGCGTGGATGGTGCCGTTAAAGTCCGACCCCAGCGCTACATGGGCGACGCCCACTTTGTCGGCGGTGTAGCGAATAGCCTTGACGATGGCCGGCACCGACGTCTCGCATACGGCGGTTTCCCAGAAACCAATACCGATCACCCCGCCGGTCGCGGCGATTTTCTCGATATGCGCGTCGCTGAGATTACGGGTGCCAGGGCAGGTGCCTTCCACGCCCGTGTGGGAAACCAGCACCGGACGCTTGGCCATGGCCAGCACATCATCAATCAACGGCCGCGACGCGTGGGCCAGGTCGATCAGCATGCCTTTGTCTTGCAAGCGGGTAATCACCTGACGGCCCAGTGGCGTCAGCCCGCCTTTAACCAGGCCATGGGCCGAGCCGCCAACTTCGTTGTCAAAAAAATGGGTGAGGCCAGCGATACGGAAATCGGCGTCATACAGACGGTCCACGTTATCCAGCTTGCCCTCGATCACCTGCAAGCCTTCGGTCGCCATAATGCCGGCGACGCGGTTCGGGTCTTTTTTCCACGCCTCTATAAAGGTCGCCAGTCCGTCACGGCTTTTAATTACCACCAGCTTGCCGTTGCTGTCGGCAGCGGCCTGATGCAGTTTTTCGCTTTGATACAGCGCGCGTTGCAGCAGGCTTTTCCAGGTTGCGGTGGGCCAACGCTGGGCCATCACCAACAGGGTGATGTCGTCGCTGTCGCTGCCATTTTTTTCGTAATTGAGGTTGTGCGGGGTTTTGGTGACGGTGGAAAACACCTGCAGCGCCACATGGCCCTCGATCAGGCGCGGCAAATCGGAGTGGCCGTAACTCACGCGCTTGAGGATATCGCGCTGCCACAGCAGTTCATCGTTGTGCAGGTCGGCAATAAACAGGGTGTTGTGCAGGGTTTCGGCCTGTGCGCTGGCCGGGTAGGGCGCCGGGTTTTCCACACTGTTTAACTTACGGTCCAGATAGGTCGGCAGGGAGAAAAACACCCCAAGGCCAATGGCCAGTAGAACCAGTACCACAATCGTGAGTTTACGCATGGGTAGCATCCGAGCTTGTTGTTGTGGGGCGACTGTAGCAAATCGATGGTTAAATTGTGCCGGGCCTTGCCCTCGCCCAATCCTGCCTTGAAACAAAACGTTCCGCGCACGTGATAAGGAAGAAGACTTAAGCAGCGAAGCAAACAGCAAACGCCGGTGCGCACGTCACACCCTACAAAGCACTGCGCATAAGGCGTGAAACCAAACGACTTATTCCACCGAGCTCACCGAATCAATCTGCTCTTGCGAGTACGTCCCGCGGTAGTAACTGGCCAGCGTGCCATCACGCTTCATCTCGTCTAGAACGGTCTGCCAGCGCTGCACCGTGCTATCGGGGGTGGCCAGGGAAAAGGCGATATACAACTCGCGAATATCCAATTCCAGCACCCGTTTGATCGTGTCCGGCGGCAGACCAACCGTGGCGAGGAAGGAGTCTTTTTCGATATCGCTGGTCGCCCACATGGCCACACGGTTGCGCAGCAGCATGCTCAGGCATTGTTCGGGCAGGGTCGGCGAGGCGAGGTTGGCGAAGCCTTGCTGTTGGAGCATGTCGCTGCTGCTGTCGCCGTTGTAGGCGCAGATGCCGGCGGCGCTGCGGGCTTCTTCCAGTCGGCTTAGCGGTTGGGCGTTTTCTGCCAGGGCATATAAACCACGGGAGATGCGTTTGATCGGCCCCACCCATTTGAACAATTGCTCACGCTCGCGTGTGCGCGCGGTTTCGAACAGGGCGATGGGTTGGTCGGTGAGGGCATATTCGTAGCCGCGCTTCCAAGGGTGCAGTTCGATTTCCGCACGCTCACCAGCGCGACGCATCAGCTCGCGGACCATCTCGGCAGTGGGGCCGGTGACCCGCCCGGAGGGTTCCTGGTACTCACCCGGTGGCGAGTGCTCGGTAAGCACCCGCAGGCGGCCCCCGATGTTATGGGGTTCGGCGCAGCTGAGGGCGGGAAAGGCAAAAGCCAGGGCCAGGGCAAACCATGAACATGGGATACGACGGGCATAAACAGCCATGCGGTCGCGCTCCTCTGTCATGTGTCACCTGCCTTACCGCTGTCAGTCGAAGCGGCAGGCTATCAGAACTTTGGCGCTTCGGTAGGGGCATTTTTGTGCCCTGCTTTAGTGCGCCGTAGAGCGCTTGGCGGGCTATTGCCGTTGCTCGCGTACCAGCTCGATAAAGTGTTGCGCGCCAACACCCAGGGGCTTGTTGTTGGACCACACCAGGTCGACCCATAAGGTCAGCTGGGAAATATTGCTGAGCTGCAGTTCCACCAGGCTGCCGGCCTGCAACTGCGGACGCACCAGTGACTCCGGCAGATAACCCCAGCCCAGGCCCGCCTGCATCATGCGCAGTGCCGCGGTGTGGCTGTCGGTACGCCAATGGTGGTGGGCCTGGAGAAAGCGCGGCTGCGAAGGTTCCGGGTCGCGACCAGCGACCACAATTTGCCGGTGCTCGGCCAACTCGTCGATGCGCAACTGGCGGCCGCTGGCGATGGCCGGGTGGTGGGGCGCGATCACTGCCAGCAGGGTTTCTTGAATGGTTTCCTGGCAGCACTCGCGGCTGTCGAAGTTGGGGTTTTCAAACACCAGCGCCAGTTGCACCCGGCCCTCGTGCAGCAGGCGAATGGCGTCAGCTTCCGGGGCAGCCAGTACCTCAACATCCAAGGTCGGAAAACGCTCGGCGAGTTTGGCCAAGGGGGTAGCCCAATCGGCGGCCAGCAACTCCGGAGCGATGGCCAGGCACAGGCAGCTTTCCAGGCCGGTAGATAGCGCCAGGGCCTGGGCTTCCCACAATTCAAATTGCTGCAGCATAAAGCGCGCTTTGGCCTGCAACGCCAGGGCCGCTGCGGTGGGCTGCGGCTCGCGGCCATGCCGGTCGAACAGTTGCAGATTAAGGTCGGCCTCAAGGTTGCTGATGGTCATGCTGACCGCCGATGGCACCCGGCCAATGCTGCGCGCGGCGGCGGAAAACGAGCCCTTGTCGAGCACCGCGAGAAACACCTGCACCGCCTCTTTGCTAAGGCTCATCTATCAATATTCCTGAAAGGAGCTGACTAAAGGTTTCAGAGCATTAGAAATACAGTAGCTGCACATTGGCAAGTGTGAGTAGACGGCGATGCAAGGCAAAAAACGCAAAGTGGTGCAGGCAGTCAGTTACGAGGCAGTGGCGCTGGTGTTTATTACGCCGATGCTGGCCTGGGTGTTTGGCGGCGGGCTGGCGGTTTCTGGCGGGTTGGCGCTGACACTGTGTGTGACCGCCATGCTGTGGAATATGCTGTTTAACAGCCTGTTTGAGGCTTGGGAAAAACGTCAGCGTAAACCACAGCGCACAGTAGCCAGACGGGTGTTGCACGCTGTCAGTTTTGAATTGGGGTTGCTGCTGATGACCGTGCCGATGTTGGTCTGGGCATTAAGCATCGGCTGGTGGCAGGCGTTGGTCACCGACTTTTCCCTGATGCTGTTTTTTCTGCTGTATGCGTTTGTATTTCAGTGGGGGTTTGATCTGGTGTTTGGCGTGCCAAGTGCGACGTTGGGGAGCGACTTCTCACCCGATACCGTCATTCCCGCGAAGGCGGGAATCCAGAATCTCGCAGGGGACTAACGCTTGCGGTGATCGCTGCGCACCTGGGTTCTCGCTCGCGCGGGGGAGGAGGGTGCTTTGCATTTTTGGGACGCGGCAGGCTCAACCCGTACTAATTCCAGCGCGCTTTGCGCCACGCCCGCCGCGCATTTTTGTCGAGAAAGGTCCAGGCGACAAAGCGGCTTTGCTTCTGCCCTTGGGCCATATCCACCACGCGGATATCACCGGCGCCGAGCTGTTGTAGACGTTGTTGCAGCAGCGCCACGTTGCTGATTTTCGACACCAGGGTGCTAAAGCAAAACACCTGCTCGGCAAACGCTACGCTTTCGTCAGCCATCAGGCTGATAAAGGCCAACTCGCCGCCCTCATAGTGCAGTTCGTTGCTTTGCCCGCCGAAGTTCAGCTCTGGCAATTTGCGCGTGGGGTCGAGCTTGCCAAGGTTTTTCCATTTGCGCTGGCTGCCGGCGCGCGACTCTTGCAGCGAGCCGTGAAACGGCGGGTTGCACAGGGTGAAGTCGAAGCGTTCGTCGCTGCCAATAAGCCCCTGAAAAATATGCGCCGGGTCTGGCTGCTGGCGTAGTTCGATATGCCCGGCAATCTTCGGATTGGCGTTAACGATGGCGGCGGCAGAGGCCAGCGACACCGGGTCGATATCGGCACCGACAAATTGCCAGCCATAGTCATGCTGGCCAATCAGCGGGTAAATGCAGTTGGCGCCAACGCCAATATCCAGACCGCGCACGCCCTTGCCGCGCGGAGTTACGCCGTCATGGCTAGCGCCCAAAAGGTCGGCCAAGTAGTGCAAGTAATCGGCGCGGCCAGGCACCGGCGGGCACAGGTAGGCGGGCGGAATATCCCAGCCTTGAATGCCGTAGTACTGCTGGAGCAGGGCGCGGTTAAAGGCTTTTACCGCAGCCGGGTTGGCGAAGTCGATGCTTTCTTTGCCATAGGGATTGAGCACCACAAAGGCGGCCAACTCTGGGTTGGCTTTGATCATCGCGGGAAAGTCGTAGCGCCCTTGATGACGGTTGCGCGGGTGCAGTACGGCTTTCTTTTCCCCGGGCGCGGTGGGCTTTTTCGTCGACATCAGGGGTAACCCAGTACGGCTTTGATCTGTTTCAGGTGCGCGCCAATCCACTGTTTGTCGATGGCGCCCCAGCTGCGAATTTCGTAGTGGCCGGCGTTATTGCGCTCGCCTTCTTGCTGGGCGAATTGGCAGTCGATATCCAGATCGGCCAAGGCCAGCAGGGTGTCTTGGGCGGTACGCCGCGGCATGCCGGTGGCTTCCATCAAGGCCGGCACGCTGCTGGCTGTGCCGCTGTCGATTAGCCAAGCCACATAGAGGCGACGGTAGAAGCTGCTTTTGGTTTTGCTGACGTCCATGGGGCGCTCCGGCCTAATGAAGTTGCTTGCGGTCACGGGCGCGCAAGGCGCGGTGCCGGCTGGCAAAAAACACCTGAAGAAAACCGCGTACCAGCCAGGTGGCGAAGATCGGTTCAACCGTGAGCTGGTCGACCACCCGCGTGCCGCCATTGCCAAACGCTTCCAGGCTGCGTTGGTGGCGCCACAAGCGCGTGCCGGTCATCGGCGATTGCTCGATAAAGCCGACGCCAGGGGTGAGTTCCAGCAGGGTCAGTTTCGAGGTGCCCAGTGGCAGTAAGCCGAATAGCCACAGCCAACTGGTAAACAGTGGCTCGCCTGGCTGCACGTCAACGTCTGCCAGATTGCGCACGCTAAAGGGAATGCTCATCCACAGCCACGGGCGCATTTCCTTACGCAAGCAACGCACATCGGTAATCCAGCGCCAAACCTGGGCCGGGCTGGATTTCAGGGTGGATTCAAAGCGTAAGGAGATGGCCATCCGTGTTTCCAATAAGACTCGGCCCTGATAATCAGGGCCGAGTAAGCGGGACTTAGAGGCTGGCGATACGCGCGCGTTGTTCGTTGAACTTGGCCACGGCCTGTTCGGCTTCGGCCAGTTTGGCGCGCTCTTTGGCGATGACGTCGGCCGGGGCCTTGTCGACAAACGCCGCATTGCCCAGCTTGCCGCCGACACGCTGCACTTCCTGGCTCAGGCGTTGGATTTCTTTGTCCAAACGCGCCAGTTCAGCGTCCTTGTCGATCAGGCCAGCCATCGGCACCAGCACCTGCATATCGCCAACCAGTGCGGTGGCGGACATCGGTGCTTCGGCGCCGGCTTCCAGCACGGTGACGTTATCCAGCTTGGCCAACTTGTTCAGCAGCGGCGCGTTGTCGTGCAGGCGGCGCTGGTCTTCGGCGTTGGCGTTTTGCAGGAAGATGTCGATGCGTTTAGCCATGGAGATATTCATCTCGCCACGGATCTGGCGCAGGCCGAGCATCAACGCTTTCACCCACTCGATATCGCCTTCGGCTGCGGCATCAATGCGCGTTTCGTTGGCCACCGGCCAGGCTTGCAGCATGATCGTCTCGCCACGCTCTCCACCTTGAGGGCAGCCAGCGGCGGTTTTGATCCGCTGCCAGATTTCTTCCGTGATAAACGGCATAAACGGATGGGCCAAGCGCAGGATCACTTCCAACACGCGCACCAGGGTACGGCGGGTGCCGCGCTGACGCTCGATGGGTGCGTTCTCGTCCCACAGCACCGGCTTAACCAGTTCCAGGTACCAGGCGCAGTACTCGTCCCAGACGAATTCGTACAGGCTTTGCGCCGCCAGGTCGAAGCGGAAGTTATCCAGCTGGCGGGTCACTTCGGCTTCGGTGCGTTGCAGTTGGGAGATGATCCAGCGGTCGACGGACGACAGCTCAACGTCTTCACCGTTAACGCCAGTGTCCTGGTCGTCGGTGTTTTCGATCACGAAGTTGGCGGCGTTCCACAGCTTGTTGCAGAAGTTGCGGTAGCCCTCGACGCGGCCCATGTCGAACTTGATATCGCGGCCGGTGGAGGCCAGCGAGCAGAAGGTAAAGCGCAGGGCGTCGGTGCCGTAGCTGGCAATACCTTCGGGGAACTCGGCTTTGGTTTGCTTGGCGATTTTTTCCGCCATTTTCGGCTGCATCAACCCGCTGGTGCGTTTTTCCAGCAGGGTGTCCAGGTCGATGCCGTCGACGATATCCAGCGGGTCGAGCACGTTGCCCTTGGACTTGGACATTTTCTGCCCTTGGCCATCGCGCACCAGGCCATGCACGTACACGGTCTTGAACGGAATCTGCCCGGTCAGGTGGGTGGACAGCATGATCATCCGGGCGACCCAGAAGAAGATGATGTCGAAACCGGTCACCAGCACGTCGGTGGGGTGGAAGGTTTTTAGCGCTTCGGTTTGCTGCGGCCAGCCGAGGGTGGAGAAGGTCCACAGGCCCGAGCTGAACCAGGTGTCGAGTACGTCTTCGTCCTGGCGCAGGGCGATAGCGCCGAGGTTGTGCTTGGCGCGTACTTCCGCTTCGTCGCGGCCTACATAGACCTGGCCGGCTTCGTCGTACCAGGCCGGAATACGGTGGCCCCACCAGAGCTGACGGCTGATGCACCAGTCTTGGATATCGCGCATCCAGCTGAAGTACATGTTTTCGTACTGCTTGGGCACAAACTGGATTTCACCGCTTTCCACCACGGAGATGGCTTTTTCTGCCAACGGTTTAGTGGAGACGTACCACTGATCGGTCAGCCACGGCTCGATCACGGTGCCGGAGCGATCGCCCTTCGGCACTTTCAGCGCGTGGTCGTCGACCTTTTCCAGCAGGCCTTGGGCGTCGAGGTCAGCCACCATTTGCTTACGCGCAACAAAGCGGTCCATGCCAGCGTATTGCTGCGGCAGGTCGGCGTTGAATTCGGCGTTGACGCTACCGTCGATATTGAACACCTGGGCGCGGCCGAGGATGGCGGCGTTTTTGTCCAGCACGTTGATCAGCGGCAGGCTGTGGCGTTTGCCCACTTCGTAGTCGTTAAAGTCGTGCGCCGGGGTGATTTTTACGCAGCCGGTGCCGAATTCTGGGTCGCAGTATTCGTCGGCAACGATAGGAATAAGCCGGCCAACCAGCGGCAGCTCAACGAATTTGCCGATCAGCGCTTGGTAGCGTTCATCGCTCGGGTGCACCGCTACGGCGCTATCGCCGAGCAGGGTTTCCGGGCGGGTGGTGGCGACCACCAGATAAGTCTGGCCATCAGCGGTTGTAGCGCCATCGGCCAGCGGGTAGCGCAGGTTCCACAGGAACCCTTTTTCGTCGTGGTTTTCCACTTCGAGGTCGGAAATGGCCGTGTGCAGTTTGGTATCCCAGTTCACCAGACGCTTGCCGCGGTAGATCAGGCCATCTTCATGCAAGCGCACAAAGGCTTCCTGTACGGCTTCGGACAGGTCGGGATCCATGGTGAATTTCTCGCGGCTCCAGTCCACCGAGGAACCGAGGCGGCGGATCTGCCGGCTGATATTGCCGCCAGACTGGTCTTTCCATTCCCAGACTTTTTCCAGGAATTTCTCGCGGCCGAGGTCGTGACGGCTCAGGCCTTGGGCGCCGATCTGGCGCTCCACCAGCATTTGCGTGGCGATACCAGCGTGGTCGGTGCCCGGCTGCCACAGGGTGTTGCGGCCCTGCATGCGGCGGAAACGGATCAGCGCGTCCATGATCGCGTTGTTAAAGCCGTGGCCCATATGCAGGCTGCCGGTGACGTTCGGCGGCGGAATCATGATGGTGTAGGAGTCGCCGCTACCTTGCGGGGCGAAATAATTCTTCGACTCCCAGGTTTCGTACCAGGAAGTTTCAATGGCGTGGGGCTGGTACGTCTTGTCCATGCGGATTCGGACCCTGTTCGGCGGCTAATCGGAAAGCCGGCAAGTATAACGGGGTTGGTCGTGGGCGGGTAAGGCGCGTGTTAGGGAGGCGTTGCCGATCCGGAGCAGGCGGGAATCCAGAATCTTGAGGCGAGCCTCGAATCCTGACGCGGCGAGGTACCTGGGTCCCGAATCGTCGGGCCGCCGCCGGCGCGGGGCGACGGAGTTTGTATGGGTATTTCCGTCATTCCCGCGTAGGCGGGAATCCAGAATCTTGAGGCAAGCCCGGAATTCTGACGCGGCGAGGTACCAGGGGAGGACGGCGAGACGGGCGTTAAGGTTTACGCTGCGGCAGAAGGCGCGTTAGCCGCGCTTCCAAGCGGCGTTTCAGCTCGGCTTCGATCTGCGGCACAAAGTCGTCGATTACGTCTTGCAGAATCAGTTGGGCGGCGGCACGCAGTTCGCCGTCCAGGCGCAGCAGGTCGCTGGTGGTGTTGCTGCTTTCAACGCTGCGCTGCACGGTTTGTGCAATCGCTTGCGGCTGCGGGCGTGGCGTGACCGGTTGCGGCGCGTGGGGCTGGGCGATGGCTGCCGATGCGTGGCTAGCGGTGGGCGCTGTTGCGGCTGGAGTAACAGCGGCAGGCGCCGGATTAGGCCGTGCCACTGCCGGTGGCGGTGTATGCGCAGGCGCAGTTGGAATGCTGGGGCGCGCTTGCACGGGCGGCGGCGTAGCCGGGCTGGCCGGGGCTGGTGCAGGAGCGCTGCGGCCTGGCGTGACAATCTCGGAGAGCAGCGGAATCTGCCCCAGTTCCACCGAGTCGGTGAGCAGCGGCAAGTCCAGCAACTGCGGGTCAGCGGCGCTTTTCGAGTCGTTATTGCTCAAAAACTCGCGGATCGACTCCAGGTCGTCGAGCAAGTGGTTGGGCTTTTGCGGCGGTTTTGGTGTGTCCATGGCGTGGCTACAGTTCAACTCGCTTGGGGTCATAACCTTGCTGGCGATAGGTGCGGAAGTTTTCCCGCGAGCTCGCCAGTTGTTCGGGTTGTTGGTTGACGATTTCAATCACCCGGCTAAAACGCTGTACGTGGGGCGATAGGCTGCTGTTGAGGTTGATCAGCAAACCTTGGCTGGCCGCAGGTTCGTCGTCCAGGCCAATCACCACCGGCGCATCCGCTGCATCGCGATGCAGGTTGTGGGGTACGAAGGTTTCGGCCTTGAAACGCCACAAAAGTTCGTCCACTTCAGCGCATTGGGCCTCGTCGCTGGCGCGCATAAACACCGGCATGCCGTGGCGCCAGGCCTTCATCGCCAATTGGCAGGCCGCGCGCAGGCGGTCGGCTGGGGCGGTGGAGGAGAGTACGTAGAATTCGATGCGGGGCATGGTGGGCTTGTTCGATAGAGGTCGGGCGCGTGTTCAGCCTAGCCGAACACGCGCCGTCAGGTGGTACGTATCAGACCTTGGCGCGGTCCAGCAGGTATTGGCTCAATAAGGGCACAGGGCGGCCAGTGGCGCCTTTGTCTTTACCGCCGCTGATCCAGGCCGTGCCGGCGATATCCAGGTGTGCCCAGTTGAGGTTTTTGGTAAAGCGCGACAAGAAACAGGCCGCCGTGATGGTGCCGGCTTTCGGCCCGCCGATATTGGCGATGTCAGCGAATGGGCTGTCGAGCTGCTCCTGGTATTCGTCGAACAACGGCAGCTGCCAGGCGCGGTCATCGGCTACCTGGCCGGCGCTAAGCAGTTGTTGCAGCAGTTCGTCGTTGTTACCCAAAAGGCCCGAGGTGTGGCTGCCCAGCGCGACGATGCAGGCGCCGGTCAGGGTGGCCAAGTCGATGACCGCCTGCGGCTTGAAGCGCTCGGTGTAGGTCAGCGCATCGCACAGCACCAAGCGGCCTTCGGCGTCGGTGTTGAGGATTTCCACGGTCTGCCCACTCATGGTGGTAACGATATCGCCAGGGCGAGTAGCGCTGCCGCTGGGCATGTTCTCGGCGCAGGCCATCACGCCGACCAGGTTGATCGGCAGCTGCATCTCCAGCACCGCTTTAAAGGTGCCAAATACGCTAGCAGCACCGCCCATGTCGTACTTCATTTCGTCCATGCCAGCGGCCGGCTTGATGCTGATGCCGCCCGTGTCAAAGGTGATGCCTTTGCCCACCAGGGCGTACGGCTTCTCGCCCTTTTTGCCACCGTTGTATTGCAACACGATCAGGCGCGGTGGTTGCACGCTGCCCTGAGCCACGGCCAGGAACGAGCCCATGCCCAGCTCTTTGATTTTCTTCTCGTCGAACACTTCGACTTTCAACGCCTTGTAGGCTTTGCCCAAGGCTTTGGCTTGCTCACCCAGGTAGGTGGGGTGGCAAATATTCGGCGGCTGGTTGCCCAGGTCGCGGGTAAAGGCCATGCCGGCAGCGATGGCCTGGGCGTGTTTGCTGGCGCGTTCAACGTCGGCGAGGGTGGCCTTTTCCGTTAGCAGGGTGATTTTGCTAAGGGCGCGGGCTTCGCTTTTTTTCGACTTATACAGCTCGAAGCTGTAGTCGTTGTCGGCCAGGGTTTCCACCAGCAGGCGGGCTTTGCTGTAAGCGTCGCGACCTTTTACTTGCAAGTCGTCGAGGGCCAGCACGGCGTCTTTGCCGCCCAGGCCTTTTAAAACACCTTGTACGGCGGTGATCAATTTGCGCAGTTGGCGGTCAGAGAGTTCGCTCTCTTTACCGCTGCCGACCAGCAGTACGCGTTCGGCTTTGAGATTAGGCAGGCTCTGCAGCAACAGGGTTTGGCCAACTTTGCCGGCCAGGTCGCCGCGTTTCAGTACGGCGCTGATGGCGCCATTGCTGGCAACGTCGAGCACTTGCGCAGCAGCGCCCAGTGCGCGGCCTTCGCCAACGGCGACTACCAGGGTGGCGGTTTTCAGTGCTTCTGGACGTGCGTTCTTAACAACAAATTCCATGGCGAGGAGTCCCCAAGACAACCGGTAGGTATTACAGGATAATGCCGCGTTTATTTGGTGTGAAAACCGCGCGGCAAGGAAAAGCCTTTGCAAATCGGGCTCGGACTGCGCAGCAGGCTCTAGTAAACTCCGCGTCCTTGCTGTTGTTCGGCAGGCGCGACCCGTGTTGGTTTCGTATCCACACCTGCAAATTTTCGGTCGCTAGCCTTTACTGGGCTAGCAACAGGTCGGCTAGTTTGAGCTTAGCCGCCTGAGCCTGACAACCCTGGAGTGTCTGGTTTGATTGTCTTCCGTTATCTGTCTCGCGAAGTGATGTTGACCCTGAGTGCGGTGAGTGGCGTGCTGTTGGTCATCATCATGAGCGGTCGCTTCATTAAGTATCTGGCCCAGGCCGCATCGGGCGCGCTCGATCCGGGTGTGCTGTTTCTGATTATGGGCTTTCGCCTGCCGGGTTTTCTTGAGCTGATTCTGCCGCTGGGCCTGTTCCTCGGCATTCTGCTGGCCTACGGTCGTCTGTACCTGGACAGCGAAATGACCGTGCTGGCCGCCACCGGCATGAGCCAGCAGCGCCTGCTGGCTTACACCCTGGCGCCGGCGACGCTGGTCGCGCTGATCGTTGCCTGGCTGAGCCTGGGCCTGGCGCCGCAAGGTGTGGCGCAAGTGGCGAAAATTCTCAACGAGCAAGACGCCCTGACCGAGTTCGACACCCTGGTGCCCGGCCGCTTCCAGGCCATGCGCAGCGGTACGCGGGTGACCTATACCCAGGAAATGTCAGATGACCGTAGCCAGTTGGGCGGCATCTTTATTTCCGAGAAACGCCTGTCCAGAGAGGGCGATAAAGAACGCGGCATTACCGTTCTGGTGGCCGATAAAGGCCGCCAGGAAATCCAGCCCGATGGCAGCCGCTACCTGATTCTGGAAAACGGCTACCGCTACGACGGTAACCCCGGCGCCGCTAATTACCGCGCCATCAAGTACGACACCTACGGCGTATTGCTGGTTAAACCGGAAGTCAGCAGCGATATCAGCGAACGTGAAGCCTTGCCGACCCGCGAGCTGATTGGCAGCGACGAGCCGCGTAAGCAGGCTGAGCTGCAATGGCGAATTTCGATTCCGTTGCTGGTGTTTGTCGTCACGCTGTTGGCGGTACCGCTGTCGCGGGTTAATCCACGTCAGGGCCGTTTCCTCAAATTGCTGCCAGCCATTCTGCTTTATATGGCTTATCTGTCCCTGCTGATTGCCGCTCGCGGCGCGTTGGACAAAGGCAAGATCCCCATGAGCGTTGGCTTATGGTGGGTACACGGTTTGTTTTTGCTGATCGGTCTGACGCTGCAGTTCTGGGAGCCGTTGCGCCTGAAGTTGATGGGGCGCCGTTTGGCGCGGGAGTTGGCGCATGGTTAAGTTGGATCGTTACATCGGCACCAGCGTGTTCTTCGCGATTATGTCGGTGCTGGGCATTATTGTTGGCCTGGCGCTGTTGTTCGCCTTTATCGACGAACTGGGCGATGTGCAGGGCAGCTACGGCCTGGACGATGCCGCCTGGTACATCTTCCTCACCACGCCGCGACGGGTTTACGAAATGCTGCCGATGGCGGCGTTGATCGGTTGCTTGATTGGCCTGGGCAGTCTGGCCAGCAGCAGCGAGCTGACCATTATGCGAGCCGCTGGCGTGTCGGTTGGCCGTATCGTGTGGGCGGTAATGAAACCGATGCTGGTGCTGATGCTGGCCGGTGTGCTGATTGGCGAGTACTTGGCGCCGTGGAGCGAGAATATCGGCCAAGCCAGCCGTTCCATGGCCCAGGGCGGCGGTGAAGCGCAAAGCTCCAAGCGCGGTGTGTGGCACCGTCAGGGCAATGAGTTTGTGCATATCAACGCTGTGCAACCCAATGGCGTGCTGTATGGCGTAACCCGCTACACCTTTGATGAGCAGCGTCACTTGCAAGCCTCCAGTTTTGCCAAGAAAGCCCAATACCAGGGCGATCACTGGCAGTTGGAGGAGGTTGCTACCACCTTGTTTCACGAGCGCAATACCGAAGTGGTGCAAACCCCAAGCGAGCGCTGGGACGTGCAACTGACCCCACAATTGCTCGGCACTGTGGTGCTGGAGCCGGAAGCCTTGTCGGTAACCGGGCTGTGGCGTTACATCCATTACCTGGCGGACCAAGGCCTGGCCAACGGTAAGTACTGGCTGGCGTTCTGGACCAAGGTGCTGCAACCGTTGGTGACCGCCGCGCTGGTGCTGATGGCGATCTCCTTTATCTTTGGTCCGCTGCGCTCGGTAACCCTAGGCCAGCGCGTATTTACCGGTGTGCTGGTGGGCTTCGTGTTCCGTATTGCTCAGGACTTGCTCGGCCCATCGAGCCTGGTGTTTGGCTTCCCGCCGTTGTTGGCGGTGCTGATCCCTAGCTTGATTTGCGCGGTTGCCGGCTTCTGGATGTTGCGCCGCGCCGGGTAATACCCAGGCGCTAAAGCCCTTTTAACCGGCGAGTTCTAGCGCCGATGTTCAGGTCTCTGATCTGGCATTGTGGGAGGGCTTGCCGGTTTTGCTTTCTGCCGCGCAAACGCTGCAGTGGGTCTGTCCCTTATTGACGGTAGCCTCAGCCCATTGAGGCTGTAAGGGCTTAAACAGCGGCCCTGCAAACTGCGCAGGCCTTGCCCCTTACCAGCCCCTTAGTCACCTCCAGCTCTTGCGCTGACGCCGTGAAGGCGCTGTTCAGGCCGTACCTGCCAGCCACCCACCCGTCACCCATAAAAAATGCCCCATACCTTTCGATACGGGGCATTTTTTTAAACCCGGTCAGATCACTCTGCCAGCGCCACTTCCGGAACCTCCGGCGGCTTGGGCAGCGACGACAGCAAGGCCATGATCAGCGCGGCCAGGTAGGGCAACGACTGTACCAGCAGCATGGCTACCCAGAACTTCACGTCGTTGCTGGGGAAGCCCTGGACGATGCCAATCCCTACGGCAGCGCCCCACAGCAGCAGCATGATAAACACCTCTTCACGCGCTTCGGCCATGGCCACCATAAAGCCGTGGCTGGAGCGCATTTTCGGCGTGCGGAAGAACGGGATGCTGGTGGTGAAGAAGCCGTACAGCACCGCTTTGGCGATGGTGTGTGACAACGCCAAGCCCGCCAGCGCGGCGCAGAAAGCGTCCTTCAAGTTCACGCCTACGGCGCGTTGGTAGAGGAACACGATCTTGCCGAACTTAAAGAAGAACAGCGCCAATGGCGGAATTGCGAATATCAGCAGCGGCGGGTCGACCCGTTGCGGCACGATGATCATCGCCGCCGACCAGAGCAGGGCGCCGGCGGTGAAGAAGATATTCAGACCGTCTGCCACCCACGGCAGCCAACCGGCCACGAAGTGGTAGCGCTGACCGCGTTTGAGTTCGGTGTCTTTGCCGCGGAACAGGCTGGCGGCGTGGCCTTTCATAATCTGAATGGCGCCGTAGGCCCAACGGAAACGCTGCTTTTTGTAGTCGATAAAGGTGTCCGGCATCAGGCCTTTACCAAAGCTGTCGTAGGCGTAGGCGGCGGAGTAGCCTTTTTCGAATACGCGCAGACCCAGCTCGGCGTCTTCGCAGATGGTCCAGTCGGCCCACTTCAGCTCGTCCATGACGGTACGGCGAATCATGGTCATGGTGCCGTGCTGAATGATCGCGTCGCGGTCGTTACGGGTGACCATGCCGATATGGAAGAAGCCTTTGTATTCGGCGTAGCAGAGCTTTTTAAAGGCGCTGCCGTCTTGGTCGCGGTAGTCCTGCGGCGATTGCACCACGGCGATTTTCGGGTCGGCGAAGTGCGGCACCATGTGCTTGAGCCAGTTCGGGTCAACGCAGTAGTCCGAGTCGATCACCGCCACCACTTCAGCATCCGGCGCGGTGTACGGCAGGATGTAGTTCAGTGCGCCACCTTTAAAACCATGCAGCGGCGCCACATGGAAGAAGCGGAAGCGCGGGCCCAGCACGTTTTCGCAGTAGGCCTGCACCGGTTCCCATACGGCTGGGTCTTTGGTGTTGTTGTCGATGATCAGGACTTCGAAGTCCGGGTAATCGAGCTTGGCCAACGCGTCGAGGGTTTGTTTAACCATCTCCGGCGGCTCGTTGTAGCAGGGCACGTGAATCGACACTTTCGGCCGGTAGGTGCTGTCGCCACTGACCGGAATAAACGGCCGGCGACGTTTGTGCACCCACACTGCCTCGGCCAATTCATGGGCCTCGGTGAGCAGCACGATAAACACGCCAATGGCGCCGACGCCGAGCAACAGCCCCACCGTCAGGCTGAACCAGGTGCTGTATTGCTGGCTGTAGTCGTAGCCGATCCACACCAACACCGAACCGCCGGCAAAGGCAACAAAGGTCAGGAAGGTGCGGCCGCGTTGGCGCAGGGCGCTGCCGTCAATCAGCAGCAAGGCCAGGGCAAGCATGGCCAGCACGACTGAACCGATGGCCAACACGCGCCACTGCGGAATGGCCACTACCGGGCCTTCAAAGGCGAACTTCTGCTGCCGTGCGGCGTTGAACACGCCCCAATAGGCGCCTACCGAACCTTCGTCACTGGCCTTCCACGGTTGGTCGAAGGCTTCAATCACAAAGTAGTTAAAGCCTTTGGCGTTCAGGGTGTTAACCAAGGTGCGCAGGTAAATGGCCTGGTCGGCTTGGGTTGCATCGGCACCGCCACGCATACGGCCGTTGCTCGGCCAGCCCACTTCGGAAAGCAGCAGCGGTTTTTTCGGGAAGATGCGTTTCAGGTCGCGAGCGCGGTCGAGCACGAACTGGGTGGAATCCTCCATGGGGATAAATTCCCAATACGGCAGGATGTGCGCCGCCACCAGGTCGGTGTGCTTAGCCAGCTGCGGGTATTTTTCCCAGATGTGCCACTGCTCGGAGGTGGTCACCGGTACTTTCACTTGGGAACGTACGCGGTCGAGGAACACCATCAGTTGTTTGGGCGTTACTTCGCGGCGGAACAACGCTTCGTTACCCACCACCACGCGCACAACGCTACGGGAGGAGTTGGCGATCTCGATGCCCTTGGCGATTTCGCGCTCGTTGCGCTCCTCGTCCGGGCTGATCCAGATGCCCAAGGTCACGCGCAGGCCGAATTCTTCAGCAATCTTGGGGATATCGCCCAAGGTGCCGTCGACCGAATAGGTGCGCACGTTGTCGGTGTGTTTACTCAGAAGCTCGAGGTCTTCGCGCATCTGTTCGTCGGTCGGGTATTGATCCTTCTGCGGGTTCTGATCGAGA
This sequence comes from Pseudomonas sp., assembly GCF_037994325.1. Lineage (GTDB taxonomy): Bacteria > Pseudomonadota > Gammaproteobacteria > Pseudomonadales > Pseudomonadaceae > Aquipseudomonas. Next base: position 7,726 of record NZ_JBBNAH010000458.1, on the reverse strand, counting down.
CGGAACGGCGAGAAGGAGAAACCGGAGATTTGCTCGGGCCAGTCCGGGGCTGTGACCGGACGGTTGTACAGCGCCCAAATGCCGGTGAAAAGCGCGGCAATTGCCACGAATACCACCAGGTTGAGTCCAAATTTACGCGATGACATAGACGTTTCAGGTTCCAAAGGGTGGAACGGAGAGATGCCGGCGAGCGCCGGTCGGCGCGCATCCTACTCCGGCGCCAAATGGCTGTATAGCTCCGGCCAATCGCCCGGTTTTATTGCCCGCCAACCTTGGTCAGCGCCGCCTGTTAATAGTTCGGCTCTGAGCCAGTTGCGCTGGCGTTTTACTGGCACCGTCGGGCCATCGGTGCCGGTGGCAGTTAAGCATAGGCAGGCATGCCTGCGCACGCTCTGCGCCCCATTCAATACGCCAGCAAACAGACCTCTGGCGGCAGACAACACTTGGGCCTGGCGCTCGCGCTTCCTATAATGCGCGCCGATTGGCCGGACGCTCCCTTTATAGAGGGTGCCGTAGAGAGGTGCAGTGATGAGTACAGATGATCAACGCTTTGGCGGTATTGCCCGCTTGTACGGCCGCGATGGCTTGGCGCGCCTGGCCGCTGCCCATGTGGCGGTGGTCGGCATTGGTGGCGTCGGTTCGTGGACGGCCGAGGCGCTGGCGCGTAGCGGTGTGGGCGAAATCTCGCTGTTTGACCTGGACGATGTCTGCGTCACCAACACCAACCGGCAAATCCATGCCCTGCAAGGTTCCATCGGCCAGCCCAAGGTCGAGGTGATGGCCGAGCGCATTCGCGCCATCAATCCGGCCTGTGTGGTGCATGCGGTCAGCGACTTTGTCACCCGCGAGACCATGGCCGAGTACATCACCGTGCACCTGGACTGCGTGATCGACTGCATCGACAGCGTTAACGCCAAGGCTGCGCTGATTGCCTGGTGCAAGCGCCGCAAGATTCAAATCATAACCACCGGCGGTGCGGGCGGGCAGATTGACCCATTGCTGATCCAGGTCGGCGACCTGAATAAAACCACCAACGACCCACTGGCCTCCAGCGTGCGTTCGGCGCTGCGCCGCGATTACGGTTTTTCCCGCACCCAAGGCCGCCACTACAGCGTGCCGTGCGTGTACTCCCGCGAACAACTGCGCTACCCGAAACCCGACGGCAGTATTTGCCTGGAAAAGAAATTCGTCGGCGACGGCGTCAAGCTCGACTGCGCCGGCGGTTTTGGCGCGGTGATGATGGTCACCGCCACCTTTGGCATGGTCGCCGCTGCCAAGGCGGTGGATAAGTTGCTTGCCGGTATGCGGCGGCCGTCCGAGCGCGCGGCGGTTTGACCGAGGTGTAGCGCCACTGCGTCAGGCGCAGGCGGCGCTGCGACACCTGTCGTATTGCTGCAACACTCCAACGGTCACCAGGGTGCCTGAACGCTTCGCTACAAGCCCCGCCAGCCGGGCATTCCAGCTCTTTTAACGGCCCATGGCACAGCCGTTGCTCCAGTCCTTATCGTCAGCAGCGCAGCGCTGCGGCTCCTAATAAGAACTGGAGATTCCCCGATGAATCAGATTGGCCTGCAGCAGTGCCATTACCCCGCACTGGCAAAAACCCTATTCGCTTCACTGCTGCTTAGCGCAGCCATTTCCGGCCACGCCCTGGCGGCCACTGCCGATAAGCCAGCGGCTGTGGACGGCGCCCGTATCAGCGCGGCCGACAGCGAGCCCGGCAACTGGATGACGACCGGCCGCACCTACGACGAGCAACGCTTCAGCCCGCTGAAAAAAATCAACGACGGCAACGTCGACAAGCTCGGCCTGACCTGGAGCTACAAGCTGGATATCGACCGTGGCGTGGAAGCCACGCCGATTGTGGTCGACGGCGTGATGTACACCACCGGGCCGTTCTCCATGGTCTACGCCCTGGACGCCCGCGACGGCAAACTGCTGTGGAAATACGACCCGCAATCGGACCGCTCGCGCGCCGGTGAAGCCTGCTGCGACGCGGTCAACCGTGGCGTGGCCGTGTGGAATGGCAAGGTCTACGTCGGCGTGCTCGACGGCCGCCTGGAAGCCATCGACGCCAAGACCGGGCAAAAGGTCTGGAGTGTGGATACCCGCACCGACCCTAGCCGCAGTATCACCATCACCGGCGCGCCACGTATCGTTAAAGGCAAAGTCATCATCGGTAACGGCGGCGCCGAGTTTGGCGTGCGCGGCTATATCACCGCCTACGACGCCGAGACCGGCAAACAAGATTGGCGCTTCTTTACCGTGCCCGGTGACCCGAAAGAAATGCCCAAAGGCAAAGGCATGGAAATCGCCGCCAAAACCTGGTTTGGCGACAACTACCACAAGCAAGGCGGTGGCGGCACCGTGTGGGACTCCATGTCCTACGACCCCGAGCTGAACCTGCTGTACATCGGTGTGGGTAACGGCTCGTCGTGGAACCCGCGTATTCGCAGTGAAGGCAAAGGCGACAACCTGTTCCTGTCGTCCATCGTCGCCATCAACCCCGACAACGGCGAATACGTCTGGCACTACCAAACCACCCCGGGCGATGCCTGGGACTACACCGCCACCCAGCACATCATGCTGGTGGATCTGCAACTCAACGGGAAAAAACGCAAGGTGCTGATGCAGGCGCCGAAGAACGGTTTTTTCTACGTGATTGACCGCGCCACCGGCGAGTTGCTGTCGGCGAAAAACTTTATCCCGATCAACTGGGCCACCGGCATCGACATGAAAACCGGCCGGCCGATCCGTAACGAAAAAGTCTCGGACTACTGGAAAGACCCGGAGAAAAAAGCCCGCCTGATTCAGCCGGCTTTCTGGGGCGCGCACGACTGGCAGCCTATGTCGTACAACCCGCAAACCGGTCTGGTGTATATCCCGGCGCACATTATGTCGGCCATGTACCAAGACGTTGACGGCGCGCCGCCACGCTCGAAGTTCAAGAGCATTTACCAGCTCGACGTCAACACCGGGATGATGCCGGAAGACCCGGATGGCCTGCGCAAGATCGCCGATACCTGGACCGGCAAACTGATCGCCTGGGACCCGATCAAGCAGGAAGTGCGTTGGGAGCAGCCGTACCCCACCATCTTTAACGGCGGCACCCTCAGCACCGCCGGCAACCTGGTATTTGAAGGCACCGCCAACGGCCGCGTGGTGGCCTACGCCGCCGACACCGGGAAAAAGCTCTGGGAGTCGCCCGCCAATACCGGTGTGATGGCCGCACCTATTGCCTATGAAGTGGACGGCGAGCAGTACGTAACCTTTATGGCTGGCTGGGGCGGGGCGTTCTCCACCTTTGCCGGCGCCTTGTCGCTGCGTGCGGGCGTCAAGCCCAACGCGCAAGTGCTGACCTACAAGCTGGGCGGCACCGCGAAGTTGCCAGAGCTCAAAGATCGCTTTGCCGATCGCAAGCCTGAGCCGCCGAAATTGACCGGCACCACCGCGCAAATCGACCAAGGCCGCGAGCTGTTCAACGGCAGCTGCTCGCAATGCCACGGCATCAACGCCATCAGCGGCGGCGTGGTGCCAGACCTGCGCACCCTGAGCAAAGAAAACCACGAACGCTTCCTCGGCATCATTTACGGCGGGCGCATTCCAGACGGCATGCCGTCGTTCCAAGGCCACCTGGATCTGCAACAAGCCGAAGCCGTGCACCAGTACCTGATCAAACGCGCCTATGACCTGCAAGAGCAACTGGCCGGCGCCAAGAAAACCGCCAGCAACTGACCTCTGGCCGCCCGCTGCGGCGGGCGTTTAAGCGTGTAAAAGGAGAGACCCGAATGAGCACTATCGTCACCTACGAGAACTACATCGATAACACCTTTATCGGCAGCGAAGAGCTGATCGAAGTCTACAACCCGGCCAACGCCGACCTGCTGGCGCGCGTGCCGCAAGCCACCAACGTCCAGGTTGAACGGGCCATCGCCGCCGCCCGCAAAGCGCAAAAAGGCTGGGCCGCCAAACCGGCTATCGAACGCGCCGGCTACTTGCGCAAAATCGCCAACAAAGTGCGCGACAACGCCGAGCGCCTGGCGGGCATTATCACCAGGGAGCAAGGCAAGGTGCCGGCGCTGGCCATGGTCGAAGTCAACTTCACCGCCGACTACCTCGACTATATGGCCGAGTGGGCGCGGCGCCTGGAAGGCGAAGTGCTGACCAGCGACCGCGCCGGCGAGCACATCTTTTTGCAGCGCAAACCCTTGGGCGTAGTGGCCGGCATTCTGCCGTGGAACTTTCCGTTCTTTTTGATCGCCCGCAAGATGGCCCCGGCGCTGATTACCGGCAACACCATCGTGATCAAACCAAGCGAAGAGACGCCCATCAACTGCTTTGAATTTGCGCGCTTGGTCGCCGAAACCGACCTGCCCACTGGCGTGTTCAACGTCGTCAGCGGCACCGGCGCTGGCGCCGGCCATGCACTCACCAGCCATGCTGGCATCGACCTGATCAGCTTTACCGGCAGCGTGCTCACCGGTTCGCGGATCATGGCCGCAGCGGCGCCCAATATCACCAAACTCAACCTGGAACTGGGCGGCAAAGCGCCGGCCATTGTTCTCGCCGATGCCGACCTGGAACTGGCGGTTAACGCCATTACTGCCTCGCGGGTGATCAATACCGGGCAAGTGTGCAACTGCGCCGAGCGGGTATACGTGGAGCGCAAAGTGGCCGACCAATTTATCGAAAAACTGGCCAAGGCCATGGCCGCGACCAAATACGGCGATCCATCGGTAGATGCCAACTTGGACATGGGGCCATTGGTTAACCAGATCGGTCTCGACAAAGTCGCGCAAATGGTCAAAACCGCCAGCGGCCAGGGCGCTGAAATTATCACCGGCGGGGCGGTAGCGGACCTGGGCAAAGGCTTCCACTACCAACCCACCGTACTTGCCGGTTGCAGCGCAGATATGGAAATCATGCGTAAAGAAATCTTCGGCCCGGTACTGCCCGTGCAGATTGTCGACGACCTGGACGAAGCAATCGCCCTGGCCAACGACAGCGAATACGGCCTGACTTCCTCGCTCTACACCCGCAACCTGAGCGCCGCAATGAAAGCCAGCCGCGAAATCGACTTCGGCGAAACCTACATCAACCGCGAAAACTTCGAAGCCATGCAAGGCTTCCACGCCGGCACCCGTAAATCCGGCATTGGTGGCGCGGATGGCAAGCACGGGCTGTACGAATTTACCCATACCCACGTGGTGTATATTCAGGAATAAACCCCTGGCAGTGATTAGGTAAGCAGTGCTTTTTAGCGGGTTCCATTTACACGGTATGGGCCCGCTTTTTTTTCTTCGAGATTTAATAGCTGGATCAAATGCCCCCCGCCTGCACGCCAACCCCTGGAGCAATGACGGAAGTAGTGCGGCTATCCCTTTTCTATTCCCCTCGCCCGCTAGCGGGAGAGGGACTAGGGGCGGCGGCCAGGGTGAGGGCCGACCTTTACGCCAGCTAAAGGCATTCGTCGGAAACCGCCAGCAAGCAGCCCCCGCTTCGGTAAACTCCGCCGCCGTAGCGCCCCGACCCGGGCCGGCGCACCGTTAAACAGGGCCTTTGCAGTGGCCCTGAAGCAGAGGTTGTAGATGTCGTTGCAGGCGTTGTTTTCCCTGGCATTGTCCCACCCCGCTCAAACCATAAACGCCCTGGCCATGTTCTTCGCCGTCGCCGGCAGCTGGCTGTTGATCGCCACCCATATTCGCCAACGCCGCGCCATCGCCGGCCTGGTTGCTGATAGTGACGTAGCCGACAGCGCCGACCTCTCTGACCTTGACGCCGCGACTCAACAGCTCAACCGCTTCTTTACCCGCTTTGGTTATGCCTGCTTGGGCATCGCTTTGGGTGTTTCTTGGTTTAGCACGCGGTTTTGAAACAAATGCAACGCGCATAAAAAAGGCGGCTCCCAATCTTGGGGCCGCCTTTTCTGTTTCTGCTAAGCGTTACAACGGCAAACCTGCCTTGATCCGATACTGATTGCGCACCGGGTTGGCGTACTGCACCACCAGGTATGGGCGCTGCTCCGGCGGGCAATTGTCCAAACGCTTGTGCCACTCCTGCTGCGCCGCCGCCAATTCATCCGCCGCAAACAGCTCAGTTACATCCGGCACCGGCAACGTTGGATCGCGCTCAGCCCACTGCATATACGCCAGGTAATGCACCGGGAACAGGCGGTAACCGCTAAGAATCTGCCGATCCATCTCCACCGCCAGCTGTTTGCTGTCCTCAAACCCGCTCACCACCGGCGGGGCAAAGTTCAGGTGCACACGGCCTTTATAACCCGTGATGCCCAGGCCGATGCTCTTGTCATCCTCGCCTGCGGCCTTTTCATAACTGCCCGTGGTGGCGCGGATATACAACTCACGCGCCTTGGCCTGATCGCACGGGTCGTACTCATAACTGATCGACACCGGCACCAGATTCAACCCGCCAATCACCTCGGCAAAGGTTTCATCCTTACGGCTCATATGAAACATCTTCAAAATCGCCGAATCGGTGCGGTCATCACCATCCTTCGCCCGGCCTTCGGCCTGAGCGATCCAGATCGACTCCTGATCGTTGCGAATTGAATGGTTGATATACGCCGACAACAACTGAAATGCCGCCAACTTTTCGCGCCGGCCGGTGAGCGAGCGGTGCACGATAAAGCTCTTATTCAAGCGCATCAGGTCACTAACAAACGGCTTTTGCAGCAGGTTGTCGCCAATGGCAATGCGCGGCGTTGGCAGCCCCGCGTGGTACACCGCGTAATTAACAAACGCCGGGTCCATCACGATATCGCGGTGGTTTGCCAAAAACAGATAAGCCTTACCCGCCTGCAAATGCTCCAGGCCGCTATAGGTCACGCCATCGGTGGCCTGCTCAATACTGCGGTCGACATACACCTCGACCTTGTCCTGCAACGCCGCCACCGAATTGATCGAGGCAAACTGCGAACGCAGGCGATGGGCCACAACGGGTTTCAGCAGCCAGGAAAAATGCTTGGCCAGGCGAGGAAAACGGAAGTGCGTGATGATCTGCAAAAACGCTGGGTCCGCCATAAGGCGCTCCAACACAGCAGGGACTTCGGCGTCAGCGTACGGTCGGATGGCATCGAATTCGCCCATCATGCTCTCTTGTTCTGGTAACGGTTGCGGGTGGAATGTTGCGGTCAGCAATAGACCGGCGAGTATACAGACAAGTCACACAGAGGCCGTGGGCTTGTAATAGTTGTTAGGTGTGAATTTCGCTGAGGTTGAATAGCTGCGTCTAGAAGGGAATTTGTTGATAAAGGCGCCGGCCGCGACTGAAACGATTGGGTGGCAGCCATATGCGAGTTGGCGAACCGAGATTCTCAGAACTCGGCATATCCAACGATATCCCGCATATAGCCGCCATGTCCGAACGGAGGTTTTGACCTAAACGCCTGAATGCAAGAAGAGCCTTTTTATATCGCCGAGTTTTAGCGCTATCGGGCTGCCTGACCCAAGCAGTGTGCAGACAGCCCTCTCTCAATCACTTACCGCCGACGTTGCAACACTTAGCTCCCAGCAGACGTGTCGGTCATCACGCTGAGCTGCCAGTTAATTTTGCCGGAGGGGTGTTGGGCGTGGTTTTGCGTGGGGAAGCCGTCGCCTTTATTGCAGGTGACTTCGCGATGGCAGCTGGTGCAGTAGTAAATACCAGAGGCCGGCACCGTATCGCTGGGGCCGTATTGGGTTTCCCATTCTTTGCTGAGTTTGCCAGT
>NZ_JBBNAH010000457.1:0-4951 GCF_037994325.1 Pseudomonas sp. | reverse complement strand
CTCTCCAGCCTGCTCGCCCTGGTGCTGCTGCCGCTTAACTTTGCCCTCACCAGTTCTGCCAACCCCGAAGCCAGCGCCTACCTGGCCGAACGCCTGAGCACCCTGCACGTCGACCACGTCAGCATTTTGCTCAGCCTGCTCTGGCTACTCGGCCTGCCGCTGGCGCTGGGCATGCTGGTCGGCAACCTATGGCCGCCATTCGCCGAGCGCATCATGCCGTGGTTCAAACGCTTCGCCCTGCTGGCCTTTGCCTTCTTTGTGCTTGGCGCCATGGCCAACAACTGGAAGCTGTTTACCGCCTCCTTGGGCCTGGTGTTCATCATCGTCGTGCTGCACAACGCCAGCGCCATTGGTATCGGCTGGCTGATGGCCAAACTGGCCCGGCAACGCGGCGCCAACCTGCGCGCCATGGTGATCGAAATTTCCATGCACAACTCCGGGCTGGCCCTGGGGCTGATCTTTTCCCAATTCGGCGGCGAGCCCAACATGGCCTTGGTCGCCGCGCTATGGGGCACCTGGCACTTGGTCAGCGGCCTGCTGCTGGTGCTGTTCTGGCGCAACCGCCCGTTGGCTGCGGCCGGCGCAAACGAGGAGCCGCACGCATGCGCGTCCTGATCACCGGCACCGCCGGCTTTATTGGCCAGCAACTGCTTAACGAACTGGCCAGCCAGCAACCTAAGTGGACGCTGATCGCCGCCGACATCCGCCCGCAAACCGTGCAAGGCCTGAAAGCCAACGTCGAGCCCGTGCTGCTCGACATCAGCCAACACAACCAAGTGCTCGACTGCGTCGCCGCTTGGAAGCCCGACGCCATTGTTCACCTGGCCTCGGTCGTGACCCCGCCCCGCGGCATGAGCGACGCCCAACTGCACGCCATTGACGTTGGCGGTACGCGCTCCATCGTTGAAGCGGCGCTGGCTAACCAGGTGCAACAACTGATCGTCACCAGCTCTGGCGCCGCCTACGGCTACTACCCGGAAAACGCCGAATGGATCGACGAAAACGACCCCCTGCGCGGCCACGACCACTTCGCCTACGCCAAACACAAACGTGAAGTGGAAGTGCTGCTGGCCAGCACCCGCCTTCACCACCCACAGCTCAAGCAACTGGTACTGCGCCCCGGCACCATCCTCGGCGAGCGGGTGAACAACCAGATCACCGATATGTTCAAAAAGCGCAGCGTGCTCGGCATCAAAGGCAGCGACAGCCGCTTCGTATTTATCTGGGACCAAGACGTGGTCGCCATCATCCGCCAAGGCCTGGAAAGCGGTGCCCACGGCATCTACAACCTGGCCGGCGACGGCGCCCTGAGCCTGCAAGAAATCGCCGCCATCCTCGGCAAACCCTACCGCCCGCTGCCCGCCGGCTTGATCAGCGGCGCACTGCGCCTGCTTAAACCACTCGGCCTCAGCCAATACGGCCCCGAACAACTCGACTTCCTGCGCTACCGCCCCGTGCTCAACAACCGTCGCCTCAAAGAAGAGTTCGGCTACCAACCGCGCTACACCAGCCGCGAAGCGTTTATGGCATTTTTGCAAGCGCGAAAGGGCTAAATGAACGTCGTAGGGCTGCCCCGTAGGGTGTGCTGTGCGCACCGAGCGATTGACGCCGATACGCCATGGTGCGCACAGCACACCCTACGGTCGTTTCGATAGCGATTTGTGAGCAGTAGTAGGTTGGGTCGGTCCGCGTGCGGTGAGCGTAGCGAAGCCCAACATCTGGCGCCGCGCACGTTTCTGGGACCGATACGCGCCGCTAGATGTTGGGCTTCACCTGCGGTTCAACCCAACCTACAGATCTCCCGTCTACCTGCTCGCCCATACCACCCACGGGGGTTATGTAATGGATGTCGCCACCCTACGCTCGTTTCGATAGCGATTTGTACGCCGTTGCCTTCGCCTCTGCCCGCCGCAGCCGACAGAAACACCCCACCGCCCGGCCTACAGTTCGCCATCGCTGAATGTTCAGCGATCCGGTTTGATCGCCGGAAAGGGAAAGGCAAGCAGGCGCCAGCGTCTGCTATAAAAAGTGGGCGTTTTTTATGTCTGCTGTTTTATGGCGGTTGTGCGCGGGACACCTTCGGGTGTGCCGGTCTTTTGCTTGCCTTTACCTCCGGTCGATCAACCCGCGTGCAACTGCCACCTTTTTGCATGGTTACAAGGTGGCAGTCTTTTAACCGACTGGAGTGACACCTATGAATGGAACAACTGCCGTAACCACCCGCCAACACTTCTGCAAACCCGACAGCGCCGCGCTGTTATCCGTCAACCCTGGCGTACCCATCGAAGACGCCCTCGAACTGGCCGCCAACCTTATGCTCTACGTCGAACGCCTCACCGCCGCCGACGCCTTTATCGACAAAAGCCACGAAGCGGCCGTCGTCCAACACCTCAGCGAACTGGCCAAGGCACTGGTAAAAGCCTGCCAGAACGGTGCGAGTGAAGCAGGCCACGCGGCGTTATAAGCAGCTCGCCTTGCGTGCAGAGAAGGGGCGCGTTTCCCCTTCTTTAAAGCTGCACCGCACCGTAGGGTGTGTTGTGCCCACCCATACACCGCCCTCAACGCCGCTCCCCCACCCGCCGCATCACACACACTTCCTCCACTCCAGCCACCGTCGGCTTCACCCACACAATGTCTTTGGCCCGATTAGCCGGGTCGAGCAACAAATAGGTGTGCCCGCCCTCAAACAACACCGTGGCGTGCTGATACACAAAGGCCAGAATGCCCCTGGCGCGCGCCTCATCCGACGCATGCGGGTCAAACGGTGCGGCGAGAATGCCCGCCTGCTCGCGCGCCAACGCGCTACTGTCGAAGAAAAATTAGAACAATCCTCCGCGGCCTAAGGCGAGCGGATCGCCAGTCTTAGCAAAAGCTAAAGGCGAATCGGCATTAGCCGTGGCCGTACATGTCCGCGTTGCTGCAGTACGACTATATTGATTGAACTAGCAAAACTGCCGGGGCAAACATGGACGCCAGCGAAAACGCACAAGCGGTAGATGTCAGTACCTATGTTCACATCGAACTGAAGAACACCACTAAGTTCTTTATGGAAATGTACCAAGGCGGGAAGCCACCCTCGGTTGCTACGCGACGTGCATTCCAGCTTTCAAGCGTTCTCAGCAGCGAGCGGCAAGGCGCCGTTGATATATTGCTGTCTGACACGGATGCGGGAGACGAGCTTTACGGTCTTTTTCCTTATCGCCTCACGCTGAACTTCCGCAAGACAGGTGGCGAGTACGGTCAGGTCGATCTGAGATTAGTAGTGAGGAATCTCCTGCCAGGTGACCAACTCGTTGTTCGCGGCTCCGATGGTGTTGTTCCCGCACATCTGATTATCAACATACAAAACCGCATGGGCTGGAACAAAGTGCTTGATACGAACATCGGTAATCAACCTCAGTATTTCGATCTGAACTGGAAGACGCCGTAGGTGAAAAGGGCAGCACAACAAAGGCGGGGCGGATTTATTGATCGACTCTAAATTAGAGTCGTTAAATAAATCCGTCCCCTTTTCACAGGCCTTTCAGGCCCATCCTCCACAGCAGACGGAAGAACACCTCGCCAGCGCGACGATAATATAACGACGTGAAAAACTACGTCCTATAAACACCTCCTTTAACTCGTCGCGCGAATCTGATGCGCGGCGAGTTAAAGCTGCCCTTAGCTAATGACGCCATCAACTAACCACAGACTAAATACAAATATTTATTTATTTGTATAAATCAAGTAAACAACTACCACTCCGATAAATAAAGCCAAAAAAATAACAAGCCAAGGCCTGACAGCTTTTTTATCTAAGTCCCCGCCTGAGAATCCACCAAACATTACCATTTAACTCCTGTCTCACCCTGATTGTAAGAGTTGCCAGCCCCTGCGCTTCCACCATTATTACTAGATGCACCCTTGCTAGCCCCAGCACCAACTCCGATCATTGTAGCGGTGCCATTTCCAGGTGAGTAAGCGACACCTCCACCTACATAGTAGTAAGCCTTAGTTCCATTTGCGGCATAGCCACTTAAGAAATTATTCACGTCGCCCTCTCGCACATATCCGCGATTTAGCCATCCTAGGCTGACACTGCCAGAAAGGTTCAACGCTGACGGATATGTTCGATTAAAGCCAAATCCGGCGTATGAATTACCATCTCGACTGAATGTGCCCCACGCGCTGACCAGACACATATCAACTTGAAAATTAACAAAATCCGGGCCGCGCAGGTCATTTTGGCGAGGGATATTCGCAGCGCAGTCTCCCGTTGCGCAACGACCTTCATTTGGATACCCCGTTTTACCGCTGGGATCTGACATGTAACACGGGGTGCCAGGAGAGACTGTGCCAGGAGGGCAAGGTGCAAGCCCGCTTGGGTCCGCGAAACTAATTGGGTTACCCAACACATATCCGTACGTATTCAACCCCCCCTCAAGCCCAATCGGATCGCTCTGTACATAGCGCCCTTTATCCGGATCGTAGTCCCTAAAGTAGTTGTAGTTCAGGTTGCTATACGCCTCGAATATCTGCCCCGGAAAGCGCAGCGGGATATCGACAACAACCCCATCGCCATCCGGATCGCCATTTGGGTTACCCAACCCAAACGCATCACTGTCCCAGCTCCACAGCAAGGTTTGCGCTTGGTTAGTCGCCAGGCGCGGCGTATTGAGGTGGTCGCTATGCAGGTAGTACTGGCTAGTGCTAGTGACCGCACCCGTGCCGGTGTTGTATTTGAATTCAACTTCCGCCAGCGGCATGCCATCGAGCCAGATCCAGTACAACGCGGAGGTCTTTTTGCCCAGGTTGTTGTAGCGCACTTGGCCGAGCAGTTGGCCGTCGGCGCCGTAGAGGTGGGTGATGGTGAAGTCGAGCGCGCCACTGGTGAGGTAGGTGCGTTTTAGGGTGCGTTGGCCCAGGGCGTTGTAGAGAAAGTCGGCGTACAGCGCTGTGGGGTTGAGCACTT
>NZ_JBBNAH010000456.1:0-3282 GCF_037994325.1 Pseudomonas sp. | reverse complement strand
GAGCATGGGGAGTGGCTAAGCCGATGATGAACTTCACCAAGTGGTAGAAGTTGCCGCTGCGCAGAATCAGGCATAGCCGCTCAAGGCCGTCATAGAGCTGTTGCCGTGCCTGCAAACAGACACAGGCAGCCGGTTCGAAACGCAGTACATTGTTGTTCGACAACAATGGCGCCACGCGAATACGGTGCTCATGCAACAAGTAACCGGCGTAGACAAAGCCAATGATGTCACTGCTGGCCAGGGCACGCAGGCCAGGCGACTCTGCCTGGCCTTGGTCGATGAACTCCATCGCCAGCATCAGCCCTTCGCCACGGACATCCGCCACCACTTCGGGGAATCGTTGCTTCAACTCCAGCAAGACGGTCTTGATCTCATCGCCTGTTTGCATACAGGCGCGCATGATGCTCGCGTCTTCGTCCAACAGTTGCAGGCTGCGCAGGGCAATGGCCGAGCTGAAATCATCCTCTGCAAAGGTCGAGGTGTGGATCAGACTGAATCTTTCCTCGAAGCAGCTCCGGGCGATGCTGACACTGGCGATCTTGGCCAAGCCGCCCCCCAGGCTTTTGGATAGCAAATAATAGTCAGCGCCGACACCACTTGCCTCGCAGGCAAGGAAGCGGCCGGTACGGCCCATGCCACTCTGAATTTCGTCGAATATCAGATGAATCTCGTAATCGTCGCAGATGTTGCGAAGCTGGCGTAGGTAGCCGCCATCGAGTACATGAACACCGCCTTCGCCCTGGATGGGCTCAACGAACAACGCGGCAAGGTTACAGATCTCATGAGCCTGGACCACGGCTTGGCGTTGCGCATCAAGCCCGACGCTGTAATAGCGCAGCGTACGGATGCTGGCCTGATGCCGGAAATCAGCCGGATCGTCGCGACTGACAAAAATTACTTGCGGTCCAATGGAAGCGAAGTCGGCACGGTACAGCTCGTTCTCGGTCAGGTTTACCGCTCCGCTGGTTTTGCCGTGATAGGAATGATGCAAGCAGCAGAAGTAAGCACCCGCCTCGAGAAAGGACTGCTGATTGAGGCGACGTACCGCCTGTACCGCCTCGGCAAACGTTGCCACCTTTTGCTCCAGCAACTCCTTTAACAATCGCACTGACTCACTGGCTACTGGCAGGCGATCTGGCATCTGGTTATTACGCAGCTTCAACAGGCGCTTTTCACTGGCATCGAGCAGCCCTTGCCTGCGCTGACGATGGGCCAACAGTGCATGTTTGAGCGCCGCCTCCACGGCCTCGGCACCACTATTGGCCAACGTGGTGACAAACTCACGGTGCCAACGCGCCGACAACATCGCATTGAGCTTGTGCCCCAGCAGCGCGGTGAAACCACGCAGGCTTGCCTGAGCGGCAAAGGGGCGGTTAGTGCGCAACAGATCAATAGCGCTAGCAACCAGTTGCGGATGGTTATGGCCGAACATCAACGCACCATAGCCACCGAGGAAATCGTAAACGCCTATGCGCTCGCCACGCTCGTCGATGTATTCAAGGGCATCGCCCTGGGCAACCACATACTCGACATCCAAACGCAAGCAACTGAGCAAACGACCGGTTAGCGGCCTGACAAAGCACTGATAGTGGCTACGTTTGGTGCGCGTAAAAGCGTGCTCATCGCTCGCATGCCCTTCACTGCCCAGCTCTTCCAACATCGTTGAACTCCCTCAGCCATACGTACCAGTGCGTCAGCGCTGGACCAATCTAGAGGTGAAACGATGCGGCAGATATCGGACTGTTCTGAGAGTGCTCGCGATGCGTAAATTCTCGAGCAACGCCATGACCTAAAAAAATACCGATACATAGTGCTATAGGCGCGGAAAGGTTTATGAGCCCTCCCACGAGGCAACGGCGGTCAGAGCAGCAATCTCCTGTGTCGTTTAGCCCAAGGCCAAGGCGCTCTGCTTTCCGCTATGATTGCGCGCACCTCTTTGTCGTGAGATTTCCATGCGCCGCCTGCTCAGCCTATTTCTGCTGTTGCTCGCCCTGCCTGCCAGTGCCAGTTTTCTCGATAACCGTCCCAGCGCGGTACTCGGCTCGCCGCTAAATAACAGCGCCGACTTCCTGCCCGTGCGCGAGGCGTTCAAGCTCAGCGTGGTGAGCAATACGGCCGACAAAGTCACCCTGCGCTTTGTCGCCACCGACGGTTACTACCTGTACCGCCATCGTTTTCAATTCCGCATCGAGCCGGCCGACGTCGGCAATGGCGCGGCGAAACTGCCCGATGGCGAGAAAAAAACCGACCAGTATTTCGGCGACGTTGAGGTGTACCACGGCATTGTCGATGTCGAGTTGCCGCTGAAAAACGCCTACAACCTGCCCTACTCGCTGTTTGTCACCTACCAGGGCTGCGCCGATAAAGGCCTGTGTTATCCGCCGGAAACAGAGCGGTTGGAGCTTGATGGCAAAGCCGCACCGGTCAACGCCTCTGCCGCGGGCACCGCCAGCCCAACGCCAGTGAAGGGCTGGAGCTGGCATGAGCTGCTGCTGTTTTTCGTCGCCGGTTTAGGCCTGACCTTTACCCCTTGCGTATTACCGATGCTGCCAATCCTCTCCGGCGTGGTGCTGCGCGGGCAGATTGGCGGGCTGCGCGGGCTGAGCCTGTCGTTGGCCTACGTGTTGCCGATGGCCGCCTGCTTTGCGGTACTGGGTGCCTTGATGGGTGTGTTTGGCGCGGAGTTGAATCTACAAGCGCGCCTGCAATCGGCCTGGGTACTGGTGCCGTTCGCACTGTTCTTTAGCGTATTTGCTCTGGCGATGTTTGGCGTGTTTGAACTGCGCTTGCCACGCTTTATCAGCGAGCCGCTGGACCGTATGGCCGGTAATGCCAAGGGCGGTTCACTGTGGGGTGCGGCGCTGCTAGGGGTGGTGTCGAGTTTGCTGGTTTCGCCTTGTGTCTCCGCTCCTCTGGCCGGGGCGCTGCTGTACATCAGCGCCAGTGGCGACGCCTTGGGTGGCGGTTTGAAGTTGTTTGCGCTGGGCTTGGGCATGGGCGCGCCCCTCGTGCTGTTTGCGGTCGGCGGCGGCACCTTGTTGCCCAAGGGCGGCACGTGGATGGTGACGGTGCGCAATGCGTTCGGCGTGTTGCTGCTGGCGGTGTCGGTATGGATGCTCGAACGTGTGCTGCCGCCGAGCCTGGCGTTGGCGTTGTGGGGATTGCTGGCGGTGGGCGTGGCGTTGTTCCTAGGTGCACTGGAGTTCAGCTACAAGGCACCCCGTGCACGCTTGGCCCAGCTACTTGGGTTGCTGTTGCTGGTATATGGCATCAGTGCTTGGG
>NZ_JBBNAH010000455.1:0-5796 GCF_037994325.1 Pseudomonas sp. | reverse complement strand
TAGGCGCAGCAGTGGCAGTGGTATCGCCAACGGTGGCGCTGTCGCTGCCTGGCGCGGAGGTATTGCCCGCAGCATCGGTGATGGTCGCGGAGACATTGATCGCGGTGCCGTCAGCCGGACGTGGGTAAGTCAGTTCAAGGCCATCGGTAAGGTCGGCCGCCACAACGGTGTGCGTGCTAACGCTGCCATCGGGGTTGGTAATTTTCAGCGTGTCGCCCGCTACGGTGCCGGTCGGTACGGTGATCTTCACCGTGACGATGGTCGTGGCACTCAGTTCGATAGCACTTAAGGTGCCGTCGTTGTTGGCGTCGGTGCTAATCACCACGGTTGGCGCGGCAGTGGCAGTGGTATCGCCCACGGTGGCGCTGTCGCTGCCAGGAGCGGAGGTGTTGCCGGCGGCGTCGGTAATGGTGGCCGAGACATTAATAGCGGCACCATCGGCCGGACGTGGGTAAGTCAGGGTTACGCCATCAGTCAGGTCGGCGGCGACCACGGTATGCGGGGTAACGCTGCCATCTGGGTTGGTGATGTTCAGCGTGTCGCCAATGACGGTGCCAGTCGGCACGGTGATCTTCACGGTGACGGTGGTGGCCGTGCCCAGTTCGCTGCTGCTCAGGGTGCCGTCGTTGTTGCTGTCAGTGCTGATTGCCACGGTCGGCGCGGCTGTCGCGGTGGTGTCGCCTACGGTGGCGCTGTCACTGCCTGGCAGCGATTTGTTGCCGGCCGCGTCGGTAATGGTGGCAGAAACGCTAAGGCCAACGCCGTCGGCGGGGCGAGGGTAGGTCAGCTCAACACCGTTGGTGAGGTCAGCCGCCACGATGGTGTGGGCGGTCACGCTGCCGTCGGGGTTGGTGATGTTCAGGGTGTCGCCAACCAGGGTGCCGTTCGGCACCGTGATCTTCACGGTCACGGTGGTGCTATTGCCCAACTCGGCAGCGCTAAGCACGCCGTTGTTGTTGCTGTCGGTGCTAATGACCACGGTCGGCGCGGCGGTGGCGGTGGTGTCGCCAATCACGGCGTTGTCCGAGCCCGGTGCCGAAACGTTGCCGTCGGCGTCGGTAAGGGTGGCCGAAACGGTAAGCGCAGAGCCATCGGCGCCACGGTAGGTATACAAGGTCAGGCCATTGGTGATCAGCGCCTGGCTGACGGGGATGGTGCCGATCTGCGAACCGTTGACAAACAGAGTAAGGATATCGCCTGGCTTGGCGCCGGCGGGCGGCTTGATAAAGGTGCCGATGGAGGTCGTATTGCCCAGCTCAGTGTTACTGAGGATGCCGTCGTTATTGCTGTCCGTAGTAATGACAACGGTCGGCGCAGCCGGCGCCGTGGTGTTGCCAACGATGGCGCTGTCGCTGCCAGGAACGGAGGTGTTGCCTGCTGCGTCAGTGACGGTGGCGGACACCGAAATGCCCACGCCGTCGGCTGGGCGCGGGTAGGTGAGGGTGAGCCCATCAGTCAGGTCGGCGGCGACCACGGTGTGTGGGGTCACGCTGCCGTTGGGGTTGGTGATATTCAGCGTGTCGCCAACTTGCGTGCCGGCCGGCACGGTGATTTTCACGGTGACGCTGGTCGAGGTGCCCAGCTCAACATTGCTGAGGGTGCCATCGTTGTTGGTGTCGGTGCTGATCACCACGGTTGGCGCGGCAGTGGCGGTGGTATCGCCAACGGTGGCGCTGTCGCTGCCAGGTGCGGAGGTATTGCCGGCAGCGTCAGTGATAGTTGCGGAAACACTGATCGGCTGGCCATCGGCCGGACGTGGGTAAGTCAGGGTTACGCCATCAGTCAGGTCAGCAGCGACCACGGTGTGTGGGGTCACGCTGCCGTTTGGATTGGTGATGTTCAGCGTATCGCCAACCAGGGTGCCAGTTGGCACGGTGATTTTCACTGTAACGCTGGTCGAGGCGCCCAGTTCGGTGTTGCTCAGGGTGCCGTCGTTGTTGACGTCGGTGCTGATAACCACGGTGGGTGCAGCGGTGGCGGTGGTGTCGCCGATCACCGCGCTGTCGCTGGCCGATGGCGAGGTCAGGCCGTTGTTATCGGTAACGGTGGCTGTCGCGGTAAATGTGCTGCCGTCAGCGGGCACTGGGAAGGTGGCGGTGATGACACCGGCGCTGATGATGGCTGGGGTCAGCACAACCAATACCGGTGTGCCGGTGCTACCGGTAACGGTCACGGTGTTGCCGGCGGCGGCGTCTGCTGGCAGGCCCACGGTGACGGTAAGGGTCGGCGAGCCGCCCAGCTCAACATTGGTCACGGTGCCGTCGTTGTCGGCATCTGTGCTGATGGCCACGGTTGGCGCATCAGGCACCGCACTTACATTGATGGTGGCGGTGGCCGGCGCCGAGGTGGCGCCACTGTTGTCGGTAGCGGTGTAGTCAAAGGTGGTGGTGCCATTCCAGTCGGCATTGGGCACGAAATACACCGGGCCGCTGACCGCTACACCGACCGTGACAGGCACGCTGACCGCAGCGTCGGCGAACAGGGTGCCGTTGGTTGGCAGTGATTGCACGGTGTAGCTGACCACCGTGCCATCTACGTCGCTACCGCCCAAAGTCACCGCAATCGGCGCTGCCGGGTCTTCGCTGCCATTGGCTACCACTGTGCTGCTGGCTACCGGCGCGTCGTTGCTGCCGTTGATGGTCACGGTGACCGTGGTTTTAGTGCCGTCAGCGGCAAATACGTCAAAGCTGTCGCTCAGGCTCTGGCCGACATTCAATTCGTTGTAAGCGGAGTTGGCGGTGAAGCTCCATACCCCGGCGGCGTCGATGCTAAAGGTGCCGTAGTTGCCGGCGCTGTTGGTTTGCGCGACGAAGGTTGCCGGGCTGTCGATGTCGCTGATGGTCAGCGTGCCGCCGGTGGTAATGGCGCTATCGGTTTCAACCACGGTTTCAGTAGCCGAAGACAGCACGGCGGCATCGTTAACGCCGGTAATGGTCAGCGTCAGCACGCTGTTGCTAGTCAGGCCGCCGCTGTCGGTAACGGTAAACGGCACGTCGATGGTCAGTTGCTGGCCAGCCCCCAGGCTTTGATAGGCCGCGTTGCTGGGGTCGATGGACCAGGTGCCATTGGCGTTCAAGGTGAAACCAGCAGGCGCGGTGGTGCCGGCTTGGAGGGTAAAGGTCTGGGTGTCGCCGCTGTCGACGTCGCTGGCGCTTAGTTGGCCGCTGACAATGGCGCCATCTTCGGTGGCACTGCCGGTGGCTGCATCAGCAACCGGCGCATCGTTCACCGGCGTTACGCCGATATTCACCGTGAGGGTGTCGCTGCCGCCGCGACCGTCGCTGACAACCACCTGGAAACTGTCCGGGCCGTTGTAGTTGGCAGCCGGGGTATAGGTCCAAGCGCCTTGCGGGGTGAGCGTCAAGGAACCGTGGCTGACGCCCGTGCCAACTACGGAAAACGTCAATGCATCGCCGTTTCCATCCACAGCGGTAAAGTTTCCGCTGTAGGCAATGTCTTCATCTGTTGTGACGTTAATTGTCGAATTTGCATTATTTCCGTCGGCCGAGGTGAACGACGGGGGCAGATTCAGGTTGTCGCCAAAGGTCTGCTCCTGCACCACGGCATCGCCGCCAGTCGGGTCAGTAAAGGTAATGCCAATTTCCGGTTGGACTTCGCCAGCGGTCTCCGCCAGCAGCACATAGCTGTGGCTACCGCCAGCTGCGCCACCGGCACCACCTGCGCCCGGGCCGGCTGCGGTAGGGGCCAGATCTTGGGTTGGGTCGGCGCCTGCGGCGATCGCACGTTGCACATCGAGCACTTCGGTTTGTGCCGCGGCAACGCTCTGCGTCGGGGTTGAGCTGGCTGCGTCGGCGCTGGACCATTGGGTTTCACGGCCCAAGTCGAGCATGCGGCCATCGGCCAATTCCAAGGTCACCATGCCACCGGCGCCTGTATCCAGCGTGTCACCTACATAAAGACGGTCGCCCTCGACCAATACGCGCTGTGCGCCCTCGGCGGATGTCGCGATAACTTGGCCAACCATGCTTTTAACGATGGCAACAACAGTGCTCATGTAGTGACTCTCCCTGGGTAACTTCAGGCAAACGGCAGCGCAGATAAGGTCTGTTAGGTCGTGCGGTCGAGCGGGTGGCACCTAATCAGGCAAGGATCTTGCCATTGCTTAGGCGTCTGGAAAGCGTCGTCAATAATCTAGCGGTATTTCGACGAACGGCATTCTTATGCCAAACTATTGACCAATTGGGTGACATCCTAAACAATCTGTCAGGTAATGTCACTTTGCTAGTAAGGTGAATCTGATACACCGATTTGAGAAGTAGCTCTCACTAAATTTTTCTTCATAAAAACTAATTCACATCTGCCACTTTCGTGCCCGTCAAACCTGATGTCGGCGTAGTTAGTAGGTTTCAGGGGATAGCTCACCATGCGTTTCGGTCTTCTTGCGTTGTTGCCTCTTGCTGTAAGTGCCAGTTTTTCGGTGTCGGCTCAAACTCTTCAGGAGGCCATGCAGCAAGCGGTCACCGAACATCCTGAGGTTCATGCGGCAGTAAACCGGCGCCTGGCGGCTGACTCCGGGCTGCGCGCCGCCCAGGGTGGTTACCTGCCAAAAGTGGATGTATTGGCCGGTTATGGCCGTGAAGGCACCGACAATCCGTCTACCCGCGCCGATGGCAATAACAGCGACTGGTCAACCCGCAACCGTGGTGAGTCGACCATTCGTTTGACCCAGAACCTGTTTGACGGCTTTGCCACCTCCAGCGAAATCGGCCGCAACAAGGCCACCGTCAACTCCCGCGCTTATGCCTTGCTCAATACCTCTGAGCGCACCGCGCTGACCGTCGCCCAGGTTTATCTGGAACTGCTAACCCGTCAGGACTTGGTGCGTCTAGCCCAAGACAACCTCGACAGCCACGAACGTATCCACGATCAGATTCGTCTGCGCACCGACCGTGGCGTGGGCCGTCTGGCTGACTTGAACCAGGCCGAAGCGCGTTTGGCTCAGGCCCGTAACAACCTGATCACCGAACAAACCAACCTGGTTGATGCGCAAACCAACTTCTATAGCGCTGTGGGTGTTGACGCTGTCGACCTGCAACGCCCGGCTACCGGCGTGCAATTGCCCGATACCCTGGCCCAGGCCCGCCAGCAACTGATCGAAAACAGCCCGGTACTGCGCTCGGCTGAAGCGGATATTGCCGCTGCCGAGCAGCAATACAAAGCGGCCAAGTCGACCTTCTATCCACGTTTTGATGCCGAGTTGGGCCGTTCGGCCAACAACGATATCGACGGTCAGGACGGTCACTACAACGAATGGGAAGCCATGGTGCGCATGCGCTACAACCTCTACAGCGGCGGCAGCGACAAGGCCACCCTGGAGGCGCGCTCCTACCAAGCCAACGAAGCGCTGGACATTCGCAACAACGCCCTGCGTCAGTTGAACGAAGAACTCGGCCTGGCCTGGAACGCGCTAAACAACGCCCGTACCCAGTTGCCGATCGCACAAAAGTACGTGGATGAAACCACCCAAGTGCGCACCGCCTACCAGAAGCAATTTGCCCTCGGCGAGCGTACCTTGCTGGACTTGCTCGACAGCGAAAACGAGCTGTTCAGCGCCCAGCGTCGTCTGGCTGAAATCAAGCTGGCTGAGCAGTACAGCCAGTACCGTCTGCAGGCCACCCTCGGCACCTTGCTGAAAAGCCAGGGCGTGGTTGCACCGATGGAGACGGTGGTGCAGAACGAGGTCAAGCCGCAGATTGCGTTGCCGGGTTTGAACTAAAGCCAGTTGAAGACGCCACCCTCGCCTGCGGGGGTGGCGTTTTTGTTGGTGTGTGTTTA
>NZ_JBBNAH010000454.1:0-5323 GCF_037994325.1 Pseudomonas sp. | reverse complement strand
CACCCACAACGACCGTGGCACGGGCGTGGCCGCCACCGAGCTGGGCTTGATGGCCGGCGCTGACCGTGTGGAAGGTTGCCTGTTCGGCAATGGCGAGCGCACCGGCAACGTCTGCCTGGTGACCGTGGCATTGAACCTCTACACCCAGGGCATCGACCCACAGCTGGACTTCTCCGATATCGACACCGTGCGCAAGGTAGTTGAAGACTGCAACCAGTTGCCCGTGCACCCTCGTCACCCCTATGTCGGCGACTTGGTGCACACCGCGTTCTCCGGCTCGCACCAGGATGCGATCCGCAAAGGCTTTACCCAGCAGAAAGAAGACGGCGTGTGGGAAGTACCGTACTTGCCAATCGACCCAGCCGATATCGGTCGCAGCTACGAAGCGGTGATCCGCGTTAATAGCCAGTCGGGCAAAGGCGGCATCACCTTCTTGCTCGAGCAGGAATACGGCATCAGCTTGCCGCGCCGCATGCAGATCGAATTCAGCCAAGTGGTGCAGAAAGAAACCGACCGCCTTGGCCTGGAAATGACTGCCGAGCAGATCTACGGCTTGCTGCAGAACGAGTACCTGCAGGCTGACAGCCCGTACGTGCTGAAAAGCCATCGCTTGCAGGAAGAAAACGGCATCTGCAACGTGGATATCGACGTCAGCGTAAGCGGCGAACTGCGCCGCAAACACGGCACTGGCAAAGGTCCACTGGAAGCCTTGGTTGCCTCCTTGCCACGCAACCTGGAAATCATCGATTACCACGAGCACGCCATCGGCGCTGGCGCCAATGCCAAGGCCGCGGCCTATATCGAAGTGCGTCTGGATGGTGGCCGTCCGGTGTTCGGTGTTGGCATCGACGAAAACATCACCACCGCCAGCTTCCGTGCCCTGTTCAGCGCCCTTAACCGCGCGCTGAAACAAGCCGAGGAAAACAGCCAGGCCGCCTGATTTACCTGGCTATAAATGAAAGGGGCGCCCGGTAACAGGCGCCCCTTTTTAGTTTTATCCGTCGTCCCCTAGCGCCCACCACAACCCTCGGCAGCGGGCGTAAGCACATTTACCAACTTGCGCGACAACACGTTCATGCTGCGAAAAATATTGTCGCCCTGCGCGTTGAACGGCTGCACGTTGTAAAGCTTTCCGTAACCCGCCGCGTCAGCACCGAGCGTGCGTCCAAGGTTGCTGACCAACAAGCCGACCGACGCCTCTAGATAGTCAGCACGTTGCAAATAAACCCGGAAGAAACGGCGCTCGTACATTGAGTTCATGCGCGTAGCAAATGCGCGGGTGCGCATAAACTTGCTCATATCCTCCTGGAGAAAATCGATAGCCTTTTTGGCCGCCACTACCTGTTCGTAAAACGTTCGGGGATCAACTGCCTTCTGGTTCAAGAAGCTCAGCGAGCTGATGTCACCACCAGGTACAAAAACCTGGGTGCCCTGCGCGGCTGTCTCAGCACCCCAGCGGGCATGCTGAAGAATTTCGCAACTGGCGCCTGGAACAACCTGGGCCTGAATAGCCTTGGGAACATAGGTGGCTCCATAGGCAGAAAATGCGCCGCTCAGCGCCCAGAGAAACAACACCGTACTGCCTAGCCGTTTAGATGAACTGCCCATAGTCGTATTCCTATAAAAACGCTACGCCGTTGGTATCGCAGCAGCTCATAGAACGCCGACAGGGTAAGCCTGTAGAGGAGCTGTGCGAGCCGTTGAAGGTAAACAACACCCTCACCTACAGGCTGCGACTCGATGGGTTTGACGAGCTATCGGAAGCCCCTTATAGAGCTGGCGAACTGTCCATAAAACGGCCCGATTAAGAGCACAGGTTGATAGCGACGTTTCGCGCAGCATGCTCAGAGATCAGCGTTAACAGGGTTCGCGAGCGAACTCGCTCCTACGCTATGGGTGGCGCTGTGCTGTTCACAACGTTGTTTAAGGCGCGGACGCGGCGATTGCTAACGTCCCTATCGAGCAATACGCCTTTGAAATGAGGCTATCGGCGCTACTGCGGGAGAAACAACAGGCCAATCCCTTCAAGGGTTAACCAGCCGCCGTGAAACCACATTCCGGCTTCCACTAAGCCATGGCGGTAGGCCCTTTCTAGCGCCCGGGTACAAACCTTTTGCGGTTGCCCGGTACTGACCATCAGCTGCTCGATAACCGCCTCGACGGGCGAGGTCGTAAGCGCGCCGGCCAGCCTGAGTTGATGCATGGCGTAGACCGCCGCGCATACCTGCCAATCGCTAATGTTTTTGACCGCCATTTGTATCGACTCCCATACACCGCCTGAACACAGTCGATACCTACGGACATTCTGGCAATACAAACACTGCCCAAACTCGCGACCTCAATTCCTACCTTCGTGAAGCCTATGTCTGTAATGGCTCAATTCACTGTTGCCGCGAACTACCGTCGGCACGCCAGCACTCAGGTCGGATTCACCCTGGTGGAACTGCTGATTGTGCTGGCGTTGCTGGCCTTGTTTGCCGCGATCGCCGTGCCCAGCTTTACCCGCCTGACCCGTGGCAACCAGGCGCTGGCGGCGGCCAATGAAATTTACGCGGTGCTGCAGTACGCCCGCAGTGAAGCGCTGACCCGTGGTCGCGGTGTCACGGTAACCGTAGGTTCAGCCAGCACCTGGGCCGGGGAAATTACCGTGAAGGCCGGCAGCGAAACCCTGCGCCATTACGCCAAGGGCAACTTCGCCGATGTCAGCGCCAGCAGTTCGCTGGCCACGCTGACCTTTTGCCCGGGCTTTATCACCAGCACCTCTTGCAGCAACGGCGCGCTCAGCAGCCCGCCGACCATCACCGTCGGTTACAGCAACGACAGCTCGGTGACCACCCGCACAATCAAGGTACTCGCCAGTGGCCAGATCTCCCGCCCCACCATCAGCCAATAAACCCTCGGCCATGGCCGGCTTCAGCCTGATCGAAGTGCTGGTGGCCCTATTGGTCTTGTGCGCCGGTGTACTGGGCATGGTCGCCCTGCAAACCCAAGGCTTGCAGCTGTCGCAAAGCGCCAACCAGCGCAGCGCGGCGGTGATGCTCGCTCAGGACTTGGTCGAGCTGATGCGCAGCAACCCTGACGCCGCCCTGAATGCCGCCGAGCTGTTTAGCAATACCTCCAGCTACTACAAGGCCGCCGGCAGTGAATTTTCCAGCGCCAGCGTGGCCAATTGCGCCAGCATCGATCGCAGTGCCGGCGGCACCACGGTGGCCAGCCAAGACCTGGGCTGCTGGCTGCAGGAAGTGCAAAACCTGTTGCCGGTTACCAGCGGTCTGCTCAAAAGCAACTTCACCATCTGCCCCAGCAAGCAGGAAAACAGCTGCAGCAGCGGCTCCAGTTCCGTGGTGATGATTCAACTGGCCTGGCAAGACAAAACCGGCACCTGCACCGACAACATCTGCTATTACCGCCTGCGAGCCGAGCTATGAAACAGCCCATGTCGGCCAGGCAAAAAGGCCTGTCGTTGATTGAGCTGATGGTCGCCATGTTGATCAGCACCTTTATGGTTCTTGGCGCCACGCAGGTGTACATCGACAACCAGCGCAACTACCAATTTCAGCAAGGCCAGAGCAGCAACCAAAGCCTGGGCCGCACCCTTCAATTGCTGCTCGACCAGCAGTTGGCGCGCACCGGTTATCGCGCCTCGCCGCTGACGAACAACAGCCTGAGCAGTGCCTTCCCGAGCCTGGCCAGCAGCAATGGCTGCCCCTCGTTTAGTGCCGGCCAAACCCTGTTGCTAAGCAGCGACAAAGCCGGTGTGTGCTACCGCTACCAAGGCTCGGCCGATGGCGCCGATTTCGATTGCCTAGGCAACAAGATTGCTGCCGGGGCGAATGTGCTGAGCCGCATCAGTTTTGTCAGCAGCACCAGCGCCGGGGCCGGCACCCTCACCTGCTCGGTTGGCGGTGTGAGTACCACGCTGGTCGATGGCCTGGCCGATTTTGTGTTGTTCCCCGTGCCCAGCAGCGGCGCCCCCAGCCAAAGCCTGCGCTACGCCGCCTTACTGACCAGCAGCGCCACCTTGCGCGACGGCGTCGCCAGCAGCGTGCTCGACCAGTGGAAAACCCTCAGCGGCAAAAGCCGCAGCAGCGACCAGTACCTGTACCAAATCAGCCAAGGCAGCGTGGCCTTGAGGAACCTGATGCGATGAACCGAGCTCGGCAAACACAACAAGGCGCGGCGTTACTAGTCGCCCTGATCATGCTGTTGTTAATCACCCTGCTGGCCACCGCCAGCCTGCGCGACAGCACCTTGCAAAACCGTTTGAGCGGCGGCGTTGCCGAGCGCCAGCATGCAGCCAATGCCGCCGAGTCAGCCTTGCGTGAAGGCGAGCGCCGCCTGCAAGCGCTGGCTAACACCGGAGTCAGCACCCTCGGTTCCGGTGATTGCAGCAGCAGTATCGGTAACCTCGCCGCCAGGGTTAGCAACCTCTGTGTGCTGGGCAGTGATCGTTTCGCCAAAAGCAGCGCAGCGGGCACGGATTGGTGGACGGCTAACACCTATGCCACCGACTACAAAGGCGCCGATGGCGCCGCCAGCTTTGCCACCGCCCCGCGCTGGAATGCCGCCTACATCGGCACCTCGACCACCGACCTGGAAACCCTGCAACAGGGCAAAGGCACCTATTACTACCGCGTCAGCGCAGCCGCCCAGGCTGACGGCAAACGCTTTTCCGTTATCCGCCAAAGCGTCTACAGGATCACCGTGCAATGACTTATCGCCCCGCTCTGCTGCGCCTGCTGTCGCCGCTGTGGCTCTTAGCTGCCGTACACGTCGGTAGCGCTGACGCCACCGCACTGAACCTGAGCCAGGTGCCGCTGTTTCTCACCGAAGGCGTGGCGCCGAACATCATGGTGACCATCGACAACTCCGGGAGCATGAAGTGGGCTTTCGCCCCGGACACCATGAACCCCAGCAGCGGCTCGACGTATTACGGCTACAGCGCAGACCAGATCCGCACCAGCCGCCGCGCCAAGTCCTCGACCTTTAACCCGCTGTACTACAACCCGGCGGTCACCTACGACCCGCCCTACACCGTGAGCTACAGCGACGGCACCGTTACCTCAACGCCGATGAGCACCAGCTTTACCGCCGCCTACGTCAACGGTTTCAAAAGCGCACGCGGCAGCCTCAACCTGGCTACCGGCTATATGGTCAGTTGGGACTACGACACCAGCCGTGGCACCACGGCGGCCTCCAGCAGCAACTCTACCTACTGGTCGTATAGCAACTACGCCACCTACGCGAGCCCGGACAAGGTGTATTACCTGGCCGCTAACCCAACCTCGGACTTCGCCGCCACAGCCACCACTTCGGCCTATAC
>NZ_JBBNAH010000453.1:0-2032 GCF_037994325.1 Pseudomonas sp. | reverse complement strand
GGCCGGGGTGAGGGCCAGGGCACACGCGGTCACCGCTAAAAGCAAAAGCCCCTCACCCGCCCTTCGGGCACCCTCTCCCGCAAGCGGGAGAGGGGATAAATTCGCAATCAGCAAAACAAACTCAACTGCTCTGCCCCTCTCTCGCTTGCGGGAGAGCGGCCGGGGTGAGGGCCAGGGCACACGCGGTCACCGCTAAACGCAAAAGCCCCTCACCCGCCCTTCGGGCACCCTCTCCCCTGTCCAGGCGACCGCAAGCAGGCGAGGGAACGGGTTCAGGATCGGTGTTAAACCCGAGCGGCAAACAATGCCTGATGCTGCCGGCACTGCGCCGCCGTCAGCAAAAACACGCCATGGCCGCCGTTCACAAACTCCAACCAGGTGAAGTCCACCTCCGGGTACAGCGCCTCGACATGCACTTGGCTATTACCCACTTCCACCACCAACACGCCCTGCTCGGTCAGGTGGTCAGCCGCTTCGGCGAGCATGCGCCGTACCAGGTCCAAACCATCATCGCCACAGGCCAAGCCAAGCTCCGGTTCGTGGTGGTATTCGGCCGGCATATCAGCGAAGTCTTCGGCATCCACATACGGTGGGTTGGACACAATCAGGTCAAACCGCTGCCCCGGCAAGCCGGCAAAACCGTCGCCTTGCACGGTGAACACGCGTTCTTCCAGACCATGGCGTTCAATATTCTGATTGGCCACTTCCAGCGCTTCAAAGGACAAATCGGCGAGCACCACTTCAGCCTCGTCAAATTCATAGGCGCAGGCAATACCAATGCAACCGGAGCCGGTGCACAGGTCGAGAATCCGCGTTGGTGTGTCGGCCAACCAGATGTCGAAGCGTTGTTTGATCAGCTCGGCAATTGGTGAACGGGGAATCAGCACGCGCTCGTCAACAATAAACGGCAGGCCGCAGAACCAGGCTTCGCCGAGCAGGTAGGCGGTGGGCACGCGGTCTTCGATGCGTTGTTTGAGCAAGGTTTGCAGGTAGTCGCGCTCGTCGTCTTCCAGGTTGCAGTCCAGGTAGGCATCGGCGATTTCCCAGGGCAGGTGCACTGCGCCGAGTACAAGCTGCCGCGCATCGTCCCAGGCGTTGTCGGTGCCATGACCAAAGAACAATTCTTCGGCATGGAAACGGCTGACGGCCCAGCGAATGTGGTCACGCAGGGTACGCAAACGAGAGGTCGAAACGGTCACAGCGGCATCTCCAAAGTCGAGGGCGGCAGTTTAGCCGAAGGCGCATTACGCTCGGTTGCTTTATTGCGCCCGCCTGCAGCCAGCGCAAACCGGGGGCAGCACGCGCGTACAAGCAAAAAGATTCACAGCCACCGCTTGTGGGGTGACAATGGCGCCCATTCGCATCGTCAGGAGCCTAGACATGTCCCAACCGCAAACCTTACTCCAGCTCACCGGCCGCAGTTATGCGCCGGCCAGTTTGGGTAATGCCTGCCTGCTGATTATTGATGCGCAAGAGGAATACCGCAGTGGCGCCATGCCCCTGCCCGGCCTGGACGCGGCCATCGCGCAAATCGCCGTTTTGCTCGAAGCCGCCCGCGCCAATGGCTCGCCCATCGTCCATGTCAAACACTTGGGCGTGCCCGGTGGCTTCCTCGATCCCCAAGGGCCACGCGGCCGGTTTATGCCGGAATTGGCGCCGCTGCCGGGTGAAACCGTGGTGGAAAAACGTCTGCCCAATGCCTTCTCGGGTACTGACCTGCATGGCCGCCTGGAAGCCATCGGCCGCCTCGATTTGATCATCTGCGGCTTTATGACCCACTCCAGTATCAGCACCACCGTGCGCGCCTGCAAAGACTACGGTTACCGTTGCACCCTGGTGGACGGCGCCTGCGCTACTCGCGACCTGCCCTACGGCGATGGTGTGATCAGCGCTGCCGAAGTGCACCGCACCGAGATGGCGATTCTGGCCGACAACTTTGCCGCGCTGGTCAGCCACTCCAAGGCGCTGATCTGAGCCGTAGGCGAATCATCAGGTGACCAAATGCCCGCCGCAAATGCGGGCAGCACTGAAC
>NZ_JBBNAH010000452.1:0-14158 GCF_037994325.1 Pseudomonas sp. | reverse complement strand
CAGCAACAGCGCGCCGCACACCAGTAAAAACACACAGAACAGCGACCTTAACACTCGCTCTGGCAAGGCATGGGCCATGCGCACACCCCAGCTGATACTGAGCAAGCCGCCGACCGCTAAGGGAATGCCCATGGCCCAGTTCACATGGTTGTGCACGGCGTAGGTCACCAGGGTGATGCCGGTGGACGGCGCCGCCAGCGCCAGGGCCAGACCTTGCGCCACCACCTGGCTGGCGCCAAACAGGCTAGTCAGCAATGGCGTTGCCACCACCCCGCCGCCCACGCCAAACAAGCCGCCGGTAATACCCGACAACGCACCCAATAACCACAGGCGATTTTCGTGCTGCAGCTGAGTGCCGCCGGGAGATTTCAGCCAGAACATTTGCCCGAGGTTAAACAACACCAGCACCAGCAAAAAACCGACAAAGGCGATACGCATCACCTGTGGGTCCAGCCGTACCGCGAACAGCGAGGTCAGCCAAGCCAGGCAAAAGCTCGGCACAATCAGCATCAGGGCATTGCGCAGCACAATGCGGTTGCGCTGGTTATAGCGCCAAAGCGCCAGCAGCACGTTGGGCAACACCATCAACAGCGCCGTGCCTTGGGCCAGTTGCTGATCGAGGTTAAATAACACGCCCAAAATCGGGATGGTGACCAGGCCGCCACCAATGCCAAACAGCCCACCCAAGGTGCCCATGGCCATACCGAGAACAACGTACATCGCGATATCTAGCACCGCACCTTCCTCCACGCACAAAGGCTGCGAGTATACCTGGCAAGGCTCAAGGGCGCGGGTTAGACATCAGCCGTGCTCAATCCGAGATTCTGGGTCCCCGCCTGCGCGGGGACGACGGGGCGAGTTGCCGCGCAGGCGGGGATCCAGAAAACACACGCCGATCAATCATCGCGGGTCAGTACTTCCAGCAACTCAATCTCAAAGCGCAAATTGGCATGGGGCGGCACCCGCGAGCCCATGCCGCGTTCGGCGTAGGCCAGGTGCGCGGGAACAATGAGTTTGCGTGTGCCACCGACCCGCATGCCCATAAGGCCAATATCCCAGCCCTTAATTACGCGGCCGGTGCCAATCACACATTGGAACGGTTTGCCGCGCTCAAACGAGGAATCGAAAGGCGTGCCGTCGTCGAGAAAACCGCGGTACTGGGTGGTGATCAACGCGCCTTTCACCACGGTTTTGCCGTCGCCGGTGATCACGTCTTCTATCTGCAACTCTTCGCTCACTACTCACTCCGTAGGGGGTACAGGTGCGCATTCGGGCGCTCAGCAGCCCGTTCGCGTTGGCCAAATAAAAAGGCCCAACAGTTTACCTGCTGGGCCTGGAGGTATGCGCCACGCGTTTTTACACGAAAGGCTGACTGCCAAAACCACGGGGCAAACGATTGTGCCCAGGCAAGGCGGCCAACTGCTCACGCCAAGCGGCGCGCCAGTCGAGGGAATTGTGGGTGGCTTTTGCTTTGCGCGCGGCACGTCGGGCAGAGTTGCGTGCCTCTTTACGTGCGGTTTTGAACGCCTCGGTGTTGCGACAGGTACGGCATTTCACCCGGGCAAGTTCAGTGCTGGAAGCAAGGTGACTGTCACGGCCACAGGCGAGGTGACCAGCTGTTTTGTAATGAATAGTGGCGGTAGCCATAAGGTATCTCCTTTTAATAGAAGTGCCTGGCACGACGGCCAGGCACCTCTACGCAGGACGCATCGCTTACAGAAGGATCGCGAGCAGAATGATGATCGGGATTGGAACGCCGAGTAACCAGAGCAGAATGGCGGGCATGTTGTTCTCCTTGTTTGCGGGGTCGGGTTAACGAACGGGGCGGTTCAACGCTTCGCCGGTGCGACGGTCGTCGATGATCACGACGGCGTCACGCTGACGGCCACCGTAAATGGCGGTGAACGCAGCAACAAAGGCACCAATCAGCAGCGCGACAAACATCCACAAGGTGGCGTGGGCAGCGGCTTTTTTCGCAGCCTCGGCAGCGGTTTTCAGGTCAACCACGGCCTGATGCGCTTCGCCGTACACCTTGTCGACACGGGCTTGGGCATCGGCCGCACTCAGGTCGGTACGCTGGGCTACCAGTTGCGCCAGATAGGCACGGTCGTCAGCATTCAGCGCGCCGCTATCTGAGGCCAGGTTACGGGCGAAGATACGCGCGGCCACTTCATGGGCAGCGTCCTGGGTTACCGGAGCACCACGGTCGTCACGGAACAGGGTGTCGATAAAGTAGGTGTCGCTCGAGTTATCGGCGACGTTCGCGGTGGCTGGGCTAGTGCTCAGGGTGGCGCCCACTTGCGCGGTGCCGCTGATCAAGCTGCTCACCGAACCGACTACCAGGGTAGCGGTTAGCAAGGTCGCGACGCCCCAGGCCAGGAAGCCGTGGGCGGTATCGCGAAAATACACTTCGTCACCGTGCAGCGTCGCCCAGCGCTTACGCAAACGACCGGCCAGATAACCGCCCACGGCGGCTGCAACCAGCTGAGTAAACGCCAGCCAGACGATGGCTGAGATGCCCAGACCTTCCGCGCTGATGCCTTTATCGGCCCATGGCGAAACGGCGGCAAAACCCAGGCCCGAGCCCAGCAACAAAAGAATCAGAGACAACGCCGCGGCAGCGACGGCCCCTGCGAAAACCGCCGCCCAGGAAACCCCGGAGGCGGTAGACGATTCATCCACGGCAGCTACATAAGCATCAGAATTCAGCATTATTGTTTTCCTCACCCTGTGAGTTTGATAACCCCCGAGGTTTTTCCTGGGGCTTATAAAACTAGAGAGTGAGGTGCGGCGTTCGGTTCAGGCTTTTTTGCAATGCGCCGCTACGCTCTGCCACACGCCCACCGTTGCCTGCGCCGTTACCAGCCCAGGCCTTTGAACAGTGCAGGCACCTGGTCCAAGGTGGCCACGGTGGCGTCCGGGCGATAGTCGGCGAGCAATTGCCGCCCCGTGCCACGGTCAACCCATACGCAGCGAAAGCCCATATCGCGGGCGGCGGCGTGGTCCAGATGGGGGCTGGCGCAAATGTGCACCACCTCATCACGACTCACCCCCAATTGCTCATGGGCATAGTTGAATAAGCGTGGGTTTGGCTTGTAGGCGCCGGCCTGTTGCGCGGTGATTACCCGGTCGATATGGCCGCCCAGTTGCGCCACATTGCCAGCAATAATGTCGTCGTCGGTGTTGGAGACAATGCAGATGTTAAAGCCCATGGCCTTGAGTTCAGCCAAGGTGCTTGGCACCTCAGGAAACGGCGGCATCGTCGAGATACTGTCGGCCAATAACTCGCCATCGGCCGGGCTAGATGGCAAGCCCAATTGCTCCATCGCCAAGCGCAAGCCTTCACGGGTTACCTGGCGGAAAGAGCGATGCGGCGGAGTTTGTTCCAGGGCGTGTTCGTGGTGGTCGTACACCTCAATAAACCGCTGCGGCCGTACCTGATGAGCGGCACGGTTAGCCAACATTTTTTCAATGGCCGCCAGCAGGCCTTCGTCCCACTGAATCAAGGTGCCGTAGCAATCAAAGGTCAGCCACAGCGGCCGTGGAGTGTGTTCGAGGGACATGGCGATGCTCCAGGTTTTGTCGTCGTAGGGAGCAGGATAGGAGCGCTTCTTCTCAGTGTTAAATTAAATTACCCTCTACTACTCAGTGCCAACGCAAATAAGCAGGTGACACGCCGTGCTCGACCTTGAACTGTTAAAAACCCTGGTCTGCGTCGTGGATGAAGGCAGCTTTACCCGCGCCGGCGAACGCGTGCATCGCACCCAATCCACCGTTAGCCAACAGGTGCGGCGCCTGGAAGAAAGCGTCGGCCATTGCCTGCTGTTGCGTGATCGCAGCGGCAACCAAGTCACGCCAACGACCCAGGGCGAACTGCTGGCGCACTATGCGCGGCGCTTGTTAAGCCTGTGCCAGGAAGCCGAAGAAGCCCTGGCCAGCGAAGGCACACTGCTACCGCTGCGCTTGGGCGTGCCGGAAGATTTTGATACGCAACGGATGACCGCGCTGCTCGCCGGTTTTACCCACGCACGCCCCGAGGCGCGGCTGGAAACCGTCAGCGGTATGAGCCTGGATTTGCAGCAAAAGCTGGCCAGCGGCGAGCTGGATATCGCCCTGATCAAACGCGAACCGGGCAGCGGCGAAGCGCTCGCCAGTTGGCCGGAAACCTTGGCTTGGGTGAAGGGCAAAGACGTAACGCTTAACGAGCAACCGCTGCCGCTGGCGCTGTTTCCCCAGGGCTGCATTTATCGCCAGCGGGCCATTCGCGGTTTGGACAAAGCCAAACGGCAATGGCGTATCGCCTTTGGCAGCCACAGCTTGAGCGGTATTCAGGCAGCGGTGGCGTCGGGGTTGGGTATTTCGGTATTGCCAACGGCTGCAGTCCTGGCCGAACACAGCCTGTGCGAAGGCTTGCCGGCGTTGCCGCCCAGTGAGTTGGCGCTGGTCAGTGGCGGCGGTGTGGTGACCGCCTTGCAGAAGGAATTATTGGCCTTGTTACACGAGCAAGTGATGGCGGGTTAAGCGTCGGGCAACGTCTCGGCGCCCTCGCCCAGGCGCCGCTGCATCAATACCGTATCGACCCAGCGGCCGTGCTTGAACCCCACCGACTCAAACACCCCCACCAGGCGAAAGCCCATACGCGTATGCAGGGCAATGGAGCCGGCGTTTTCACTGTTGCCGATGACCGCCACCATCTGCCGACGGCCATTAACGATGCAACGCTCAATCACCTCAGCCAACAGCGCCTGGCCAATGCCGCGCCCGCCCATACCGTCGCGCACGTACACCGAATCTTCCACGGTATTGCTGTATGCCGGACGCGGCCGGTACAGCGTGGCATAGCCGTAGCCGACCACTTCACCGTTGAGCTCGGCGACCAGGTAAGGCAAAGCATTGCTCAGCACATCGGCTCGGCGGCGCAGCAGTTCTTCCAGGGTCGGCGGCTCCAGCTCAAAGCTGGCGATACCGGTGAGCACATGCTCGGCGTAGATGGCTTGCACCGTGGGCATGTCACTGTCGCGAGCATCGCGAACCAGTAGTGCGTCACTCATAAACGGCTAGGTCTCTGTTAACTCGCCTTGGTACGCACGCTAAGCGCGGCTCAGGCAGGAATGGTCAGGCCTTTGATCACGGCCGGGCGCTGGAGAAAGGTTTCCAGCACGCGGGTGACCTCAGGGAAGTTATTGATGCCGACCAGATCGCCGGCTTCATAGAAGCCAATCAGGTTGCGAATCCAGGGAAAGGTGGCGATATCGGCAATGCTGTACTCGCTGCCCATAATCCACTCGCGGCCCTGCAAACGTTGGTCGAGTACGCCAAGCAGGCGTTTGCTTTCAGCTACGTAGCGGTCACGCGGGCGCTTGTCTTCGTAGTCTTTGCCGGCAAATTTATTGAAGAAACCCAGCTGGCCAAACATCGGCCCAACCCCGCCCATTTGCCACATCAGCCACTGAATGGTCTGGTAGCGGCCAGCGGCATCCTTGGGAATAAAAGCGTCAGCTTTATCGGCCAGGTAGAGCAAAATCGCGCCCGATTCGAACAACTCCAGAGGCTTACCGTCGGGGCCGTTAGGGTCGATGATCGCGGGAATCTTGTTGTTTGGATTGAGCGAGAGAAACTCCGGCGACAGCTGGTCGTTCTGCTCGAAACGCACTTTGTGCGCTTCGTAAGCCAGGCCGGTTTCTTCCAACAGAATCGACACTTTCACGCCATTGGGGGTTGGCAATGAGTACAGCTGAATGCGCTCAGGGTGCTGCGCTGGCCATTTAGCGCTAATCGGGAACGCGGACAAGTCAGGCATGCGGTGCTCCTTACTGCTGGGGTTCACGACCAGGCGCTCAGGCAGCCATGGTCAACGGAAATTGCAGGGTAAAACAGGTGCCGGCTTCGGGCGTTGAGGTCACGCTCAAGGTGCCTTGGTGTGCCTTGGCGATATGGGCACAGATATACAAACCCAGGCCCAGGCCTTCACGCGGCTGGCCGCCGCGGCCCCGGGTGAAGGGCTGGAAAATCAACGGCAGGTCTTCAGCAGGAATACACGGACCTTGGTTGCGCACCGCCAGGGTAAAGGTCTCCCCCTGCACACCTACGCTGACGTTGATGCCCTGCTCGGGGTCGCCATGGGTGATGGCGTTGGCCAGCAGGTTGGTCAGCAATTGGCCGATGCGCGCACGGTCGCAGTTCACCGCGTGCGGTAAATCGATAACCACACGGATGGGCTCGCCGCGTTTACCGGCCTGGGACTCGGCCACCACCTGATGCAGCCAGTGAGCAAAATCCGCGTGCGGCTCCAGCGCCAGCTTTACCCCTTCGCCCAATTGGCCACGGGCAAAATCCAGCACGTCTTCAATCAGCCCGCCCATGCGTGCGGCGCTGCTTTGGATCAGCTTGGCCAAACGCCGCGCGGCATCGTCCAGGGGTTTCTGTTCCAGCAGGTCGGCAGCCAAGCGCACGGCATTGAGCGGGGTACGCAGGTCGTGGCCAAGCACGGCGATAAATTGTTCACGCAGGTGCGCCGTTTCCCGCTCGCTTTGCAGCGCACGGTCGCTGTGCTGCAAGCGTTCGTGCAGGTCGAGGTTGCTGGCAATCAACTGCGCCAACAGGCCGAGGGTTTGGCTGATCACCTCGGCATCCAATGTGCTGGGCAGCGGGTCAAGGGCGCAAAGGGTGCCGTAGAACTCGCCGTTGCTGCGCAGAATGGGGATCGACACATAGCTTTCGAAACCGTATTGCAGCGGCGTATGGTGGGTGGCGAAGACGGGGTGTTGGCTGGCGTGGCCGAAAATCACCGGCTGGCGGTGCTGGCGAATTTCATTGCAGATGGTCGACTCCAGCACCAGCTCATCGCCGGGGCGCAAGCCAAAGTCGATCAAATCGTGTACCGCGCAGGCCATCCAGTGGCTGTCGGTTACCCGCGCCACCGCGGCAAAACGCAGGCCCGTGGTACGAATTACCACCTGGAGAATTTCCGGCACGGCGTTGATCGCCTCAATGGCGTCGATTTCCGCTTGTGTATCAATGCCGACCATGGGCGCTCCAGAAAAATGCTAGCGGCGCAGATTAAGCTTTTTCCGCCGAGCTCGTCATGGCGTTTTCTGCCTCGCCGATGAAGCGGAACACCATGGCTTTTAAGCCGCCATGTTCATGCACATCGGCAAACTCCGGCGGGTTAGCCAGGCGCTCTTCGAAGTGCAGCGAGGGTGCGTGTTCAGCCATGCCAGCAATAAGAAAGTCGGGGCCGATATGCGGGTCGTTAACGCAGGCTAGCACCAGGCCATTGGCGTTAAGCAGGTCGGGCAAACGGCGCAGGATTTTGCTGTAGTCCTGGGTCAGGGCAAAACTGCCCTTCTGAAAGGTTGGTGGGTCGATGATGATCAGGTCGTACGGCGCATAACGCTTGACCGCACTCCAGGACTTAAACAGCTCATGGCCCAAAAAACTCACTTGGCTGAGGTCTTGGCCGTTCAGGCGGTGGTTGTCACGGCCACGGTTAAGCGCACCTTTGGCCATATCCAGATTCACCACCTGGCTGGCGCCGCCAGCCATCGCGGCCACGGAAAAACCGCAGGTGTAGGCAAACAGATTAAGCACCCGCTTGCCCGGAGCCTGGCTCTGCACCCAACGGCGACCGTAGCGCATATCGAGAAACAGACCAGTGTTTTGCTTTTGCCCCAGGTCGAGCTGAAAGCGCAGGCCGTCTTCACTCACCAGCCATTCATGGCGTGGCTCGCCCACGATCCATTCAGCGCGGCTACGCTCAGTGGAGCCTGGCGTGCTGTAGCGGTGTTGCAGCAGCAGACTGTGAGCCTTTGCCGCCGCCCATTCGGGGGTCTGTGCCAGGCTGGTAAGCAAGCCCTGTAATTGGTTTAACTCGGCGTCTTCGGGTTGTTTGAACAGGCACACCAGTACCACACCCTGCAACCAGTCGACGGTGACCTCCTCAAGCCCTGGCCAGCGCAGGCCACGACCGTGAAACAGGCGGCGGGCATGGCTTAAATCGCCAGACAATTCGGCGAGCAGGTGTTGCTGAAGGGAAGCAAGGGCTTGGTTAGGCATAACGGCTTATCGCTGATCAGGAACGGCGCAGTGTAAACGCAAAGGCCAGCGAGCCGCGTGCCTGCTCATGTTCCAGACGGTGTTGACGATAACCCGCAATACAGAGGTAGCGCAGGCGGAGCCGGCGGCGGTCCTCACTAACAACAATGAGGTGTTCACCATGCTGTTACGTCGTTTGAAGATCGCACCACGGGCAATCTTCAGTTTTTCTCTGGTTGCGCTGTTAGTGGTACTGCTGGGGTTGTTTGCCCTTGGCAAAATGAAGCATATCCGCGCGACCACGGTTGATCTCAACGAAAACAGCATGCCCAGCTATGCGGCATTGGGCACCATCAACGAAAAAATGCTGCGCCTGCGCATTATCGCCTTCCGCTTTATCGTCGAGCGTGAAGGCAGCCAATTGCAGGCCGTGATCAGCCGTGAAAAAGAGTTGATCGAGCAACTGCACCAAGCCCAGAGCACCTACGAACCGCTGATCAGCCCGGGCAAAGAGCAAGAGCAGTACAAAGCCTTTAAAGCCCTGCTGGACAACTACTACCAAGCCAACGCCAAACTCGCCCAGCTCTCCAGTGAGAACAAAGTCGACGAGATGAAAGCCTTCCTGGCCGGTGAATATAAAACCTACTCCGATGGCCTTGGCACCCAGTTGGAAACGCTGATGGAGATCAACCGCCAATCGGCTGCCGAAGAAGCCAAGCAGTCGGCCATTGATTACGACGACGCGGTAATGGTGATCATCGCCTTTATCCTGATCGCCGCCGCGCTGACCGCTATCTTGGCCGTGCTACTGACCCGCAGCATTGTCACGCCGTTAAACGAAGCCATGGACGTTGCCGCTACCGTGGCCAGCGGCAATCTCTCCAAGTCTATTCAGGTCAGTGGCACCGACGAGCCGGCGCTGCTATTGGGGTCGCTGCGCACCATGCAGCAAAGCCTCAAAGACACCATCCAGCTGATTGCCCAGTCCTCCGACCAGCTCGCCTCCGCTGCCGAAGAGCTCAATGCCGTAACCGAAGACTCCAGCCGCGGCCTGCACCAGCAAAACCAGGAAATTGAACAGGCCGCCACTGCAGTCAACGAGATGACCACGGCGGTCGATGAAGTGGCGCGCAATGCCGTCGCCACCTCAGAAGCCTCCAACGCCTCGGACCGCACCGCCCGCCTGGGTCAGGAGCAAGTAAACAAGACCGTCAATTCCATCAGCGACCTGGCCGGCGATGTGTCGAGCACGGCTGAGCATGTGGAACAACTGGCCACCAAAGTGCGCGATATCAGCAAGGTACTCGACGTGATCCGCTCGATTGCCGAACAGACCAACCTGCTGGCCCTGAACGCCGCCATCGAAGCCGCCCGCGCAGGCGATGCCGGCCGTGGTTTTGCCGTGGTAGCCGACGAAGTGCGCGCCTTGGCCCACCGTACCCAGCAGTCGACGCAAGAAATCGAGCAGATGATCAGCGGTATTCAGCAAGGCACCGACCAAGCCACAAATGCCATGCAGACCAGCACCCAACGCGCCAACAGTACGCTGGAGTTGGCTCGCGCGGCGGGTGCGGCGCTCGCCGAGATCACCGAAGCCATTAGCCATATCACCGAACGTAACCTGGTCATCGCCAGCGCCTCGGAAGAACAAGCGCAGGTAGCCCGCGAAGTGGACCGCAACCTGGTGAACATTCGCGACCTGGCTCAACAAACCTCGGCAGGCGCCCATGAAACCAGCGCAGCAAGCCAGGACTTGTCGCGTTTAGCCGTGGACCTCAATACCCTGGTAAACCGCTTCACCCTGTAAAGCGGTGCGGTGTTTACCCCAACACTTGCCGCGCTCGCGCCCACAACGCGACGCGGCCGGTATAGCCATTCAGGCCGCCATTAATGCGCAGGGTGATCAGGCGAAAATCGCCAGCGTCGGCCAGGCTATTGAGCCCATGCGCTGACCAGTACCAGGCGGCCGAC
This sequence comes from Pseudomonas sp., assembly GCF_037994325.1. Classification (GTDB taxonomy): domain Bacteria; phylum Pseudomonadota; class Gammaproteobacteria; order Pseudomonadales; family Pseudomonadaceae; genus Aquipseudomonas. The sequence continues at coordinate 4,153 of NZ_JBBNAH010000452.1, read as the reverse complement.
AGACTGGCGTACTTGGGCTGTAGCAATAGCTCGGGATGATTTTCCAGGTCAGCCTTTAATGCCGCACCCGCTTGCTGATAATTACTGCGCCCCGTCAGTTGAATCAGCCCCCTGCCCCGATAGCGCCAACCATCCCCCGACTCCGGCGGCCCATTACCTAAGCGGTTGGCATACACCGAGTTGGCAATGGCCTCCGGCTGGCCGCCGAGTGCTAACGCAAGGCTATTAGGTTGGCCGTCTGCACCCTGAAACCGATTGGGCCACAGCGCGGCTAAATGCGCCGCGGTGAAATCAAGCACCTCGACCAGGTGAGTGAAGTTCGCGCTTTCGTAACCCACCTGCGCAATAAAGGCGGCGATCCGCTGCGGCGTATCAATCTGATAGGTCTGCAGGGCGTTATTCAGGGCATCGACCCAGGCTGCCGCAACAAAGGGATCGTCGGGGAAAATCTGCGAAAGCTGTTCCTCGGTAATGTTCATCAGCGCGCCCTTAGCAGTACTTGTCGAGCAACGCAGCCAAGATGGCGGTGGTTTCCACATCCAGCACGCCGTCGTAGTTGCTCGGCCGGTAGTGCATCTGAAAGGCTCGAAATAACGCTTTCATGCCCTCGGCAGTAGCTGCCGCAGAGACGTCGTAGCCGTAGCGCCCCAATTGCTGCACGACACTGCGCGGATCGACGCCCGCCAGGCCGTACTGCTGTGAAAAACGCGCCTTGGTCGCCTCGTCATACCAAGGCCCCACACCCGCCTCGGCGAGCAGCTTCCAGGGGAACAGCGGGCCTGGGTCATTCTTGCGGGTGGGAGCAATGTCCGAATGGCCCACCACATTGATGGGTTCGATGCTGGGGTAACGCTGCAAAATATCCAGCGCCAGGTTTTTAACCGCCTCGATTTGCTGATTATCAAACGGGGTAAAAACCAATTGCCCGTCGGCCTCATGGGCGCAGTTGACGATTTCAATGCCAATGGCCGTGTCATTCAAATTGCCCCGCCCACGCCAAGCGCTGACGCCCGCATGCCAGGCGCGGTCAGCTTCATCCACCAGATTGAATACCCGCACGCCGCTAAAGCCAGCCTGCAAATAACTGGCATCGTTGGGATCCGGAACCAGGTAATGGGCGCTGACCCGAAGGCCAGTGAGCGCTTGTGTGGAAGCGGCAAAATCACCCGCGGTGTAATGCATCACCAAAAACCGGATACGGCTATCGAAACCTTGTTTGGAGCGATAGGTCGTGGCGTCAATATTCATGCAAATCTCCGCGCCTTCAGGTTGCGTGCTCACGTCAGTACGCTGCTTGCGACAACAGGCAAATTGCTTGAGGAATAATTTATGCACCCGCCTTTTGACGCAGGGCATCCAACGCGGCAGAGCTGTTGGCGATAAGTCCGTTATAAACTTCAGCATTAGCGGAGTATTGCTGCGGTGTAATCTTATCGGCTTCAAGTTGCGCAAGAAGGTCTTCGACCTTTGCCGTGAACGCCGCTATCTGATCTTCATAGAGTTTGGTCAGTTCAAACTTGGCCTGCGCCTGCGCCTCACCAGCGGAATACTTCACCTCATAAATATAGAGATACTGGTAAATTTCTTCATTATTTATAAAGTTAGTCGGCTTGTAGGAATCGCACACGACGGTGGCAAATAAGTGCATACCATTGCCCAATGGCTCACTTTTATAAGAAGCGTTAAAGGATACGGAGCTGGAACTGCCAAAACTTTCAATAATACCGCTCAGCACCTCGAAACATTTGCCGGCGACATACACTTCAAGATGGCGCAAATCAGCGATCGCCTTGCCCAGCTCTGCCACGCCGTTAACATCGACACCAGAGGGCTGCGTGCTGCTATCACCAAATACCGCTTTAGCGATGGCGTCGATGATATTTTTGACATTCGCTAAAGACCAATCGGACGCCTGCATAAAATCCGAATTCTTTCCGGAGACAAGGTCAGTTCTGTCGTAGCCGTTTTCGCTGTAGTAGGCATTGATATCGGCCAACATAGCGTCGCTATAACGCTTCGCCTTTTCCTGCAACTCTGCTTCCACATTTCTGATATAGGCCCGATATGCATCGTCTTTGGACTGCATATCGGCAATTGATGGTGAATGCCCCATAGAGAAACTCCTTTTATTGGTAAATACCCAAGCTATTAACAGCAAGGCTTGATCAACGCGTTTAACTAAAAAGAAATTAATCAGGGGAAGGCGGGCGAATATATCGCTTGCATCTGAAGAGCAGCTAAGAGACTTCCCAACAACTGATCAGGTGGCAAAAAAAAGGGCAGCTCAATCGGGGGAGCTGCCCAGGGGTGGCCGGAAATCGGGGAAGGCTCCGGCCAGGAGAGGACGCCAAGGATACTGTATGCATATACAGCCATGCAAATCTATTTATCTACTCGCTACGCCGCCTGACCTCGCCAGGGTTCCGACGAAGAGGCCGCCGGCCGAGTAAAAACACGGCTATGCAATTGATTACTCTCAATAAAAACTGCAGATCTGAAGACAGCTCTCGGTGTTTTAAGACGCTCCACCCGTATCAAAGCCAACGCTGAGTGTTCTGTAAGCGACAAAATAGAACATAAAAGCGCCCGCGCTATGAAAAAACGTAAAAAAATGCACCAATACAGCGCAGAGCAATCTGCTGGGAAAAACCTGAGAGGGTGGTCAGCCGCATCAGCACGCGGCTTTGCGCGATTTGGCACGGATGCTGCCATTGCATTGACGCGCAACCTGATTGTTGCACCGATAACAACCAAATCTGCCTTCTCAGTGTTATGCACGGACCGCCAAGGAGCTGCCCACCATGAAACGCCGCCCGTTCCTGAAAGCCACCCTCGCCGCCAGCACCCTGCTGCTCAGCGGCCTGTTCCCTTACACCTTGCAAGCTGCCGAGACCATCAAGGTCGGCATCTTGCATTCGCTGTCCGGCACCATGGCCATCTCGGAAACTTCGCTCAAAGACATGGCGCTGATGACCATCGACGAGATCAACGCCAAAGGTGGCGTGCTCGGCAAAAAGCTCGAGCCGGTGGTCGTCGACCCAGCCTCGAACTGGCCGTTATTCGCGGAAAAAGCCCGCCAGTTGCTGACCCAAGACAAAGTGGCCGTGACCTTTGGTTGCTGGACCTCGGTGTCGCGCAAATCGGTGCTGCCGGTTTACGAAGAACTGAACGGCCTGCTGTTCTACCCCGTGCAATACGAAGGCGAAGAAATGTCGCCGAACGTGTTCTACACCGGCGCCGCGCCAAACCAGCAGGCCATTCCGGCGGTTGAATACCTGATGAGCGAAGACGGTGGCGCGGCCAAGCGCTTCTTCCTGCTCGGCACCGACTACGTGTACCCACGCACCACCAACAAAATTCTGCGCTCGTTCCTGCATAGCAAAGGTGTAGCCGACAAGGACATCGAAGAGGTCTACACCCCGTTCGGCCATAGCGATTACCAAACCATCGTGGCCAACATCAAAAAATTCGCCGCCGGTGGCAAAACTGCGGTGATCTCCACTGTAAACGGCGACTCCAACGTACCGTTCTACAAAGAGCTGGGTAACCAAGGCATCGAAGCCACCGAAACCCCGGTTGTGGCGTTCTCGGTTGGTGAAGAAGAACTGCGCGGCATCGACACCAAACCACTGGTGGGCCAATTGGCCGCGTGGAACTACTTCCAGTCGGTGGATAACCCCACCAACAAGAAATTCGTCGACAGCTGGAAGGCCTACGCCAAAGCCAAAAACCTGCCGAACTACCAAACCGCTGTAACCAACGACCCGATGGAAGCCACCTACGTGGGCATCAATATGTGGGCGCAGGCGGTTAACAAGGCCGGCACCACCGATGTCGACAAAGTGCGTGAAGCCATGGCGGGCCAGGAATTCGTTTCGCCAGACGGCTACACCATGGTCATGGACAAAACCAACCACCACCTGCACAAGCCGGTGATGATTGGTGAAGTGCAAGACAACGGTCAGTTCAACGTGGTGTGGCAGACCGAAGGCCCGGTGCGTGCGCAGCCGTGGAGTCCGTACATTCCGGGCAACGACAAAAAGCCGGATTACGCGGTTAAGTCGAAGTAAGGCGTTAGGGGCTAAAAGGCCCCTCACCCTAACCCTCTCCCGCAAGCGGGAGAGGGGACTGATCGGTGTGCGGGCTTAAATCC